>CAKQPF010000077.1 GCA_934256705.1 uncultured Prevotella sp. | reverse complement strand
CAGTAACGCAAATTGAAATTGCTAACTGGCTGATACTGCAAGAGAAACGGTTTGGCTATGTTAAACTTGGGTTAAAAAAAGCGCGAAGTCCTTCGCGTATCGTGTGCCCTTATGCCTCAGTTCAAACTCCTTGCCAAGGTCAACACTTCTTGTCGTGCCGTCCGGCATTGTCCAGCGCCTTCTCCGTATGTGCAGCACCGCCTTCTTGTCACGGGCTGGATAGTCAAGCAGGCATGATTCTTCACCGAAACCATCGCTCACGGACCCTTCCATGTCCGGTGTGCGGTTGTCGCGCTCATCAAGATAGATGTGAAGCTCTGTCGTGTAAAGGACTTCCTTGTCCTTGGTACGCTGGGTCGCAAAGTCTGTCACCTCGAAGTATTCAAGAACTCCTTCGGGTAGGAAATATGAGGCGAGGCCTTCATACATATTTATATTGCCTTTCTGTTTCATGGTGCAAAGGTACTACTTTTTGGGAAATTATGTATCGTTTGGCAACATGTTTTTGGGTTAGCATCTGCACAGCCCCCCACAGGGTTTGTCGGGTGCGCCGTAAAAACACGGAAAAAACCGGAAATTCATAGTCAGACACACCATCATCGGATAAACGAACGAAGCGACATCCGTTCATTAAGTGCGTTAGCCCTATACACCATCGTATCGACGAGTCTCTGCGACTTTACACCTTTTATATTATTAAGGCGAAGCAGGTAGCCGCTGATGTTGCGCGGCAACGAGACACCGAACAGCCCGAACACCCGGTGCGCAATCACGCTCTGCGACAATGGGATGCCCATCTCGTCCTTCAGCATCTCACTGACAAACACATACCTCACCACCTCCATCAGGTGCATCTTAGTCTCATTCCACTTAAGCGGAGCGCCGTTATCGCTTTTCAGCATCTCCACCATCTCTTCTGCCAGCATTCGCTGAGCCTCTTTGTGTGTCATTCTTTCCATAGTTTTTTTGTGTTATTATGTGCAGATAAAACATCAATAAATAAAAATAACAAAAAATATTCGTCCATGAGTAGTTTTATATTGTTTTTATTTATTGATATTCTATTTTTATATTGTTTTTGTTTATTGATATTTTAGAACCAGCTTTGCCTGGAAGGCAGTACCTTTATCTCCAGCGCTTGTGCTCATCGCTTCGCGAAGACCACAAGAGTTCAAAGAATCACGGATAGCACGGATGCAACGGATCTGTTCTTTCACGGATGTTTTATTTGATGCACATGGATTATGTGCGCCTGTCGGGCGCATTGATTTTGACGGATTATCCTCAACTGGAGAAATCCAGCGCCGTCAGGCGCAAGAAAATCCGATTCAAATCAAAAATCCGTGAAAAGATAAAATCCGTCGCATCAGTGCTATCCGTGTTCCATTTTTGAGCGTGGGCGAAAGAGCCCGAAGGCTCTTGAGCATTGAAGGGGGATAAGAGGGGGGCTTGGGGGTCTTATATATTTTTATTGTTTTTATATATTGATATTCTATTTTTATATTGTTTTTGTTTATTGTTATTTTAGAACAAGCTTTGCCTGGAAGGCAATACCGAGCGAAGCGAGAGTAACCCGGGACGAAGTCTCGGGATTTATAACCCGGAAGAAAGGAGCTGTCTGGAAGACAGTACCAAATTATGCATTATGCATTATGAATTGCAAAGTTAGCCTCCAGTTGTGCACAAACAGTTCAATACAATATTTTCGTAGTTAAATCATGTTAAGCCTTAATAATATTTAACCTTTTCCGCCCCATCTCCAAGGCAAAGTGACAGTGAAAGCGCATTTTTCCCGAAGAAATTTTGTCGTTTGCAGAAAATACACTATCTTTGCATAATTATAATTCCCAAAAAGGAATAGACATTCTAAAAACCCTAAAACCACAAGAAAACATGTCATTTACATCCACAAGCAATGAAATATTCCGTCGTGCCATTGCCGACTACCACGTCACAGACAATGTTGACACACCGATCAGCAACCCGTTCCCTGCCGACTCCATCAACCACACGCTATATCACAAATGCTGGATAGACACAGTTCAGTGGCATTTCGAGGACATCATACGCGACCCTAATATCGACCCTGCCGAAGCACTCGTGCTCAAGCGACGCATCGACAAGAGCAACCAGGACCGCACTGACATGGTGGAAAACATCGACACATACTTCCGCACCCATTACGCTGACGTCCAGGTGCTCCCCGACGCCACCATCAACACCGAGTCACCGGCATGGGCCATCGACCGCCTCTCCATCCTCGCACTCAAGATATACCACATGCGCGAGCAGGTGGAGCGCAAGGATGCCGCACCTGAGCATATCGCCAAGTGCCAGGCAAAGCTCGACGTGCTCCTGGAGCAGCAGGTGGACCTCTCCACCGCCATCGACCAGCTCCTCGCCGACATAGCGGCAGGACGCAAGTACATGAAGGTATATCGCCAGATGAAGATGTACAACGACCCAAGCACCAACCCTGTGCTCTACAAGAAATAACTTCTTAAATGAAGAATGCGAGTTACACTTCTTTAGTGAAAAGTGAAGAGTGAAAAGTGAAGAGTGAAAAATCGCCTGCCGGGTATAGGTACCTCTCACATAGATAAATGAAAACAACAGTCCCTCTCACAGTTTCATTTCAGCAAGAATCGCAACTGCGTCAGCGCGATTTTTCACTTTTCACTTTTCACTTTTCATTCTTCACTCTTCATTTTAAAAGCAGCAATGACCCCCCCAAAGAAGATACTGATAATCCGATTCTCAGCGATGGGCGACGTAGCGATGCTCGTCCCCGTCGTCCATGCCCTCGCCACGCTGTACCCCGACGTGCACGTCACCGTGCTCTCACGGCCGTTCGCGCAGGCATTCTTCGAAGGACTCGCGCCTAACGTATCCTTCATGGCGGCTGACCTCACCACAGAATACAAGGGATTCAGAGGGCTCAACGCACTCTACCGAAGACTCGTGGCCAAGCAGTTCACACACATAGCCGACATGCACGGAGTGCTGCGCTCACATTACCTCCGTATGCGCTTCCTGCTCAACGATTACAGGGTAGAGCATATAGACAAGCACCGCAAGGACAGACAGGCGCTCATACGCCCGGAAAACAAGGTTTTCAAGCAGCTGCCCACATCCTTCCGCAACTATGCCGAAGTGCTCCACCGCCTCGGCTTCCCCCTCAAGCCCACTTTCCGCAGCATCTTCGGCGAAGGAAAAGGCAACCTGCGCCTCCTGCCGCCGGAGATAGGAGAGAAGAAGGCATTCCAGAAATGGATAGGCATCGCGCCGTTCGCTGCACACAAAGGCAAGATATACCCCATCGAGAAGATGGAGCGTGCCATGCAGCTCATCCTCAAGGACCATCCCAACACCCGCATCTTCCTCTTCCACGGCAAAGGCGAGGAAGCCGACATCATGCGCAGGTGGACGGAGCGTTACCCAGAAGTGACCTCCGCCTCCCTCCTGCTCAGCGGCATACAGCAGGAGCTCATCCTCATGTCGCATCTCGACAAGATGATATCCATGGACTCAGGCAACATGCACCTCGCATCCCTCGTGGCATGTCCCGTCATCAGCGTCTGGGGAGCCACACATCCTTACGCCGGTTTCCTCGGTTGGCGTCAGAGTCCCGACAACGTCATCGACATTCCCCTCCCATGCCGTCCATGCTCCATCTACGGCAACAAGCCATGCACCCAAGGCGACTACCCATGCCTCAACAACATACCTCCGCAGGCTATCGCTGATAAGATATAAGAAGACCCCCTCTTATCCCCCTGTAGGGGGAAGCCAGATACAGAGACCTCCCTTGAGGAAGGAACGCAAGCGTAGAAGCTATCCAGCCTCCCCCTTACATTGGGATAAGAGGGGGTCTATTTTTCACTCTTCACTGAAGAAAAGAGCCACCGTGTCAGCCGCGTTACCGGCTGACGTCAGTTAGATACCGCAACAGCGTCACCCATTCTTCCAGAGAGCAGCTGTCTGGAAGACAGTACCGAGCGAAGCGAGAGTAACCCGGGACGAAGTCTCGGGATTAAAGCCATGACGAGGACGGCTGTCTGGAAGACAGTACCAAGCATATAAAATATCAATAGATAAAAATAAACAAATATATTTTTTTATTTTTTCTTTGTTTTTCTCTATTGATATTTTACGCTTCCCCACGGCAGTGGGGACTGAGGGGCTATTTATTGTTGAGAAAACGAACAAATAACTTGGTGAGAAAAAAGAAAAAGACAGCAATCAATGACAAAGAAAGAAACTCTTCAACTATTTGAAGAAAAAAAAGTGCGTACCGTATGGGATGATAAGGAGGAGAAATGGTATTTCTCCATCGTAGATGTATGCGGTGTGCTGACAGATCAACCAGACACAGAGCGTGCAAGAAACTATTGGAAAGTATTGAAGCACAGACTTGTAAAAGAAGGCAATCAAACGGTTACAAATTGTAACCGATTGAAGTTGTGCGCCTCGGACGGCAAGCTTCGTTTGACGGATGTCGCTGACACAGAGCAACTTTTCCGTATCATACAGTCAATACCATCGCCAAAGGCCGAACCTTTTAAAGTTTGGATGGCGCAAGTGGCAAGTACACGTTTGGACCAGATGCAGGACCCGGAGCAGAGCATCGACCAGGCTGTCATTGATTACAAGCGTTTGGGATATTCTGACGCTTGGATAAATCAACGCATCAAGTCCATCGAAATAAGAAAGGAACTCACTGACGAATGGGAGCGTACGGGCGTGCAGCAAGGTCTGCAATATGCCACTCTCACAGACATCATCACTCGCGAGTGGAGCGGAATGACGACCAAACAGTACAAGAACTTCAAAGGTCTGAAAAAAGAAAGTCTGCGCGACAATATGACCAACATGGAGATTGCTCTCAATATGCTTGCCGAGGCTTCCGCAACGGAACTCTCCAAACAACGAAAACCTAACGGATTCCATCAACAGAAGCAGGTGGCAAAGGATGGCGGCAGCGTGGCAAAAGCGGCACGCACGCAGTTGGAGGTAAAACTCGGACATGGCATTATATCATCGGCTAAAGCAAGTGATTATCTGCCCAGCCAAATTGAAGATAACAATGAATAACTCAACTTTCGCAAGCAATAAATAGCCCCTCAGTCCCCACTGCCGTGGGGAAGTGTAAAGTATCAATAGAGAAAAACAAAGAAAAAAATATATTTGTTTATTTTTATCTATTGATATTTTATATGCTTGGTACTGTCTTCCAGAAATCAAAGCTCCCCTCTTATGTTCTATTTTCCTTGACTTTTAGCAAAAACACAAACCTTATATCTTTGCCTTTTAGCAAATATCAGCGATTTATATCTTGTCTTTTTAGCATTTTTAGCATCTAAAGCCTTGATTGTCACACAGAAAATAATTACCTTTGCAGCAAGATAATTATATACCCAACCAGATTACGAATACTACAAAGATGGAAGAAAAGAAATACTTTGACAGACAGATAGACGAATCGCTGCTGGCATGGAAGAACAGTCCACGTCACAAGCCCCTTTTACTACGTGGAGCCAGACAGGTGGGCAAGTCCTCTTCCGTCCACCACTTGGCAAGACAGTTTGACAATTTTGTAGAGATAAACTTTGAACGTAAGCCTGCATACCTTGAGATATTCCAAGGCGACAGGGATGCAAAGCATATCGTGGAGATGATCAAGTCGATTACAGGCAAGCCGATAGTGCCGGGAAAGACGTTGCTGTTCTTAGATGAGATACAGATGTGCCAGGAAGCCATCTCATCCCTGCGATTTTTCTGGGAAGACATGCCCGAGCTGCATGTGATAGCGGCAGGCTCGCTGCTGGAGTTTGCGCTCAACGAGATACCCACCTTCGGGGTAGGCAGAATCCACTCCATGTTCATGTATCCCATGTCATTCGATGAATTTCTCAATGCCTTGGGCATGACATCCCTACAGCATCAGAAACGAGAAGCATCTATGGAGAAACCACTGCTGTCCGCTTTGCATGAGCAGTTGGTTGCCTTGTTCCGCACCTATCTGATGGTAGGCGGGATGCCGGAGTCTGTCGCTACATGGGTGGATACGCACAGCTATGTGGAATGCCAGGCCGTGCAGAAGGAGATAGCATACACTTACGAGGTGGATTTCGCGAAATATAAAAAACGTGCCAATACCACTCTGCTGCGCCAGACCTTCCACAGTGCCGCGCATCAGATAGGAGGTAAGTTCGTATATAGTCAGGTGTCACGTGATTTCAGGTCATACCAGATAAAGGAAGCATTGAGTCTGCTCACGCTTGCCGGATTGCTCGTCCCGGTATGCAGCACGGCAGCCAACGGTTTCCCTTTAGGAGCGGAAGCTGATGAGAAATGCGTGAAATACCTGTTTCTGGACAGTGGACTCTTGCTTGCCGTTCTGGGCATGGACTACGGCAATGTCACCTCCATCTCCGAAGCCATACTGATAGGTAATGCCGCCGACCTCGTCAACAAAGGACACATCACGGAGATGGTGGCAGGACTGGAAATCATCAAGAACCTGCCGCCAGACAGCATTCCTTCCCTATATTTCTGGATGCGTGAGGCCAAGGGCTCCATGGCAGAAGTGGATTACATCCTGTCAAAGGATATGAAGATCCTCCCTGTCGAGGTAAAGGCAGAGGTAAAGGGAGGCATGAAGAGCCTGTATTCATTTGTGGAGGCAAAAGGAATCACCCATGCTGTCCGTACCTCGCTTGAAAATTTCGGGCAGTTCACAAAAGGTGACTGCACGATAGACATCTACCCATTATATGCACTGCAGAACCTTCTGAAATGAAGAATGAAGAGTGAAGAGTGAAGAATGGGAGTTACACTTCTTTAGTGAAAAGTGAAGAGTGAAAAGTGAAGAGTGAAAAGTGAAAAATCGTGCTGACGCAGTAGAATATTTGCTTAGTCGCAATACCCGGTAGGCGATTTTTCACTTTTCACTTTTCACTAAGATTTGCCTGGAAGGCAATACCGAGCGAAGCGAGAGTAACCCGGGACGAAGTCTCGGGATTATAACACAGAAGAGAGTAGCTGTCTGGAAGACAGTACCAACCGTTCAATCCGCCAGATCCGTGTTCGAGAAAAAAATGAATTACGAATAATAAAATTAAGATAAAACAGAATTTCCGCAGTTTTTTAACATCACAGATAAGGCTTTTCCGCAGTTTTTGTAATGTCTTGAATACAATAAAACATCAATAAACAAAAATAAGAAAAATATATCATTATCTATTTTTCCCCATATTTTTATCCATTGATATTTATATTTTCTTGTGTTCATCGCTTTGCGACGACCACAAGGGTTCAAAGGAACACGGATAGCACTGATGCGACGGATCTGTTCTTTCACGGATGTTTTATTTGATGCTTTAGGATTGTGTGCGCCTGTCGGGCGCATTGATTTTGACAGATTTTCCCCAACTGGAGAAATCCCGCGCCGATAGGCGCAAGAAAATCCGATTCAGATCCAAAAGACAGAAAGAATCCGTGAAAAGATAAAATCCGTCGCATCAGTGCTATCCGTGTTTCATTTTTGAGCGTGGGCGAAAGAGACCGAAGGCTCTTGAGCATTATGAGACCCCCTCTTATCCCCCTGTAAGGGGGAGGCCAGATACATTTTACGCTTGAGTTCATTCCTCAAGGGAGGTCTCTGTATATAGCCTCCCCCTCACAGGGGGATAAGAGGGGGTCTTAAGGTGTCTTGTTGGCATGAACGAATGCGGAAATACAAATATTTGTCCGAAAAACTTTAAGTTTTTCGGACAAATATTGTTTATTTCAGAGATAATCAGTAAATTTGCACCATATATATATAATCATATAAATCATGTCTAACGTACTGACCAAGCAAATAAGAGAACGAATAGAACGGCAGGGCGAGAATACCCTGTATATGGTTCGTGACTTCGCCGACCTGAACAACGACGGGTTGGTGACCCGTGCCTTGTCTCGTCTGGCAGAAGAAGGATTGCTTGTCAGATTGTCCCAAGGCCTTTACCTTTACCCTAAGCGAAACCGCTTCGGCATATTGAAACCGAGCATCGACGAAATAGCAGCAGCCATTGCGCAAAAGGATAAAGCACGCATCATACCATCGGGTCTGACAGCCTTGAACAAGCTTGGCTTATCCACCCAGGTGACTATGAATGCAGTCTATCTGACAGATGCCACGGCAAGGGAAATAAAGATAGGCAACAGGACAATAGTGTTCAAACGCTGTGCTCCAAGAAACTTCGCCTACCAGACTGATGTCTTTCCGCTTGTGGTATGTGCCATGAAGGAAATCGGTGAAGCAAACGTCACGGAACAGCATATTGACATGATAAAGAATGCTATAGACAAATGTGAAGACAAGGATGCTATACGTAATGATTACAACGTAGCCCCTGGTTGGATAAGAAAAAAACTCTCTATATGATGAAAGCGTGGACTAACCTGACGAAAGAGGAACGGCAGACCAGGTGGCTGTTCGCATACAGAGCGCCTTACTCGCCACATGTATGACATTGAAAAGATGATGGATAAGCCATTTGCCTCAGAGGCCATGAATAATCAGGTGATGTATAATGAGATAGTAGCCCACCGCAAGGCATTTACTGCCTGGAGTGGTCTTGATTACGGAAAGCATAATCCAGAGACAATCTCGTTCGTACCGCCAGCAGAGATAGAAGAAGTGCTTCGCAACGACTATGAGCAGATGAAATACGGATTCATATATAAAGATGCCCCTTCATACGAACACATCATCGAAAGGCTCACGGAATTGCAGAATAGATTCAGAGAAATAGAATGGTAAACCCACATCCGTTCAATCCGCCAGATCCGTGTTCGAGAAAAAAAAACACATGACCTCAGAGGTTTTCATTCGACCACGGATCCAACGGATCTAACGGATAAGATTTGCCTGGAAGGCAATACCGAGCGAAGCGAGAGTAACCCGGGACGAAGTCTCGGGATTTATAACACAGAAGAAAGGAACTGTCTGGAAGACAGTACCAAATTATGAATTATATAAAAGAGCCCCTCCACGGCATAGTGCGGAAGGGCTCTTTTCTCGTTTATTATTATTAGTTTATTTCTTAGAAGTCGAAGTCGTACTCGAAGTTGTCGCAGAAGAAGTCGCCTGGCTTGGCAAGTGAGCCGTCTCCGCTTTCATTTTCATCGCCTCCACCGGATTCTGGCGTACCAGGACCTTCTACCTCCGACGTTGGTTTTTGGGGAGAACCAGCAAGAATTTCCTCTGCGTCAGCATCATATATTTGTATTTCCGGAATGATATATGCTTTTTTCATTTTCTCTGTATTGTTACAGTTCAAGTAATTTTTATTTTACCACTATCTTCTTGCCATCCTTGATATAGATGCCTTTCTGGAGTCTGTCGCCAGCCACGCGAGTACCGTTGATGGTGTAGATGCGGCTGTTCTCAGGCAGTGCTATCTCCACGTCGATTGCGTCGATGCTGGTAGGGAGGTCGTTGACACCGCTGTCATCGAATGCTATTGACATCTTCTTGGCCCCTGCACTGGTATTGTTAGGAATCTCGTCTTGCAGCATCACGAGGTCGTCGGTGAGACCATTAAACTGAAGCTCGATGTTCTTGATGTCTTTTGCTGTTTCAGCTCCATTATCTACATAGTCTGGAGTTGACATACCACTGATTATGGAAGAGTAGCGGTTCCACTTTGTTGTGGTCTTGGTGGTGCGGAAGAACTTGTGTTTGCCAGTACCCTTTTCCTTACCGAGATAGTAGCCGTACTGAGGAATGCAGCGGTCAACGTATGAACCTACGAAATTGTATTTGCAGGCACTGCCGTCATCCTTCATAACATATACCCTTTCGCTCTCGGTAGATGCATCAAGTTTGAGGGCATGGGTCTCGACACCTCTTTCATACGGTACGGCATATTCCTTTTCAGAGCCATCTATTGCCTTGAACAGTATTGGCTTGATCTTCTTGAACTGTGAAACGTATGCACAGAGGTAAGCGCCGATGTTCTTGATATGTGTATCTACAGGCACAAATGGACGGATGAGGTATGGCATGCCAGCCTTGAGGATGACAGGGTCGTCATCTGTCAAATCAGTGTATTTATATCCTTGACCATTCTCAGGGATAGTTATTTCCTGACAACGCTCTGGGGTGAACAGTTTTTCACTGAGGCAGAGTGTCACCTTGAGGTTCTTGTAGGAACGCTTTACCTGTATGAGAGATCTCACGTCAGGATAAAGCCATCCGTCGCTGCCTACTCCATCTACAGATGCTACGTCTTGGTAATCTGTGTCACCAAACATCTTCACCTTATTCTTGTATTTAGCCTCTTTGTTTACTCCGAATGCAGAGAGGAGCATGGACTTAGTGATGTTATAAGGTACGCAGATGGTGTACCAGTCATACTGGTCGAATTTCTCGTAATGCACCTGCGGATTGTATGGTTTGGTGATGTAAGTCTCTGAGAGCACGAACTCATGCCAGCCCTGGTAATCCCTAACGTAACCAGTAGGATTAGCCACTGTGTATTGTCCGTTGGAGTTGTCTATTATCACCTCAGTGTCACCCTCATTGGCATATATCTGCCAGTCAGTCCAGATGTGACCTATCTTGGCTTGCTGGAAAGAGCGGACAAACTCTGAGTGGCGTGGCCATACTTTCAGTTCACCGTTACCGTCCACCATACCGGTCTCGTCATTGAGAGTATATACACGTGTGACATCGGTATATTTTTTGTCTTCACCATTATATTTTGTAGTGGAAGGATAATGCAGCACTGCAATCACCTTTTCACCGTTGATATAGTTTTCTCGACAGATTGGGTGCGCCCAGTTTCCTGCGAAACCGTTGTTACCGTATGTAATGGCAGCATTGAAGGCATACTTTCCGCATTTAGGAGCTGGATCAGACATGACATAGACATCAGTGACCTTCTCAAGGGCATTTCCAGAGAATGTGGCTTTGTCAAATGATTCCACACCTTCACTTCTGATTTCCTTGAGCGATTCAGGGAGGGTGATGGTGAAATCACCGTGGTCGTATATAGAGTCTGTCTCGCAATCCTTGACATAGATATGACTGAGCGTATGTGATGTGCTGAACGCTCTTTCGCAGATTACCTCATAGTGGGAAGGAATCATCAGCTCTGTGAGGTACATGTTGTTGAAGCAGTCGGCAGGAATGACCTTCTGGCTCTTGTCTGTAGGCAGAAGCACGCTTTTGAGAGTAGGGAAGAATTTTGAAATAGTCATATCCTCAGGGTGAGCTACATCAAAGATGGCACTGGAGAGGTCAAGAGTATCAGGAGAACAGAAAGGCAATGCGCCATAGTTTTTACCGTCGGATGTCACATAGTGACCATCTTCAGATACTATAGACTGGCTTCCGTTGAGGTCAATGGCATTGAGATTTCCAGAGAGGGTCAATTTCTTGACTTTCTGTGCTTTGTAATCGTATTTGTAGTTGTTGTTCGTCTGGTCCACATACCATATACCATTTCCAAACCAGTCATAATATTCAGATTCCAGCTGACTCATATTGAGAACGGAATAAACAAGCGTACCAGGCACTTTGACGTAGGCAGTGAGACTGACACCTTTGTTGACATTCTCGTTTATATACTTAGATGTCAACTCGGTATCTACATTTTTGTAGAGGGTCTTTGTGGATGCAGTGTATTCTGACTCCTGGTCAAAATATTGCTTTTGGCCATCGAAATCCTCGTACTCGTAGCGGTAGAGTGTGGTTTTCTTTACTGTCTGCTCGGAATCAAGAGTGATAGTTCCAGAGTATGTACCGTCAGAATTGGTGGTTACCTCTCCTTCGTAAGTCTTTGGATTCCAGTTGTAAGTGTATGTATATGCAGGTTCTGATTTGGCTTGATATTCCACATTATTATCCCAATACCATTTACCTTCTTCTCCGGATTTATCATGGATAGCCCATGATTCGAGTTTTGTGGTACCGTCCTGCTTGTACCATACCAATTCCTGCTTCAATGGGATGCTGAATGATGTAATGGTAGCAGTGCCGTCGTCAGCTTTTGTGACGTAACTCTCATCTATTTCATATTCTACGCTTCCGTATGTATATGCGTATTTTGTTTTAGGGTAGCCAGCTACAGCTGTGACAGCTGCATCTTTTGAAATGGTCTTGACATAGTAATAGTTGCCTTCAATATCAGTTTTTACTATGGTGGTGTCGGTTATTTCGGTTTCACCATCATAATAGTGTCTGACAGGCACGTTTACTATCATTGTCATTGCTGAAGCGGCAGACTCAAAGTTGATGCCTATTGCCTGTGCAGTGGCATTTACCTGCTCCTTGCTCCATCCGTTAGGGAGAACGACGTATTTCACGTTATCATTCTTGAATGACGTGAGAGTAGCTTCGGAGAGGTCAATGGTGGTGCAGGTGATGGCAGAGAGAGCACCGGCATCAGATGTGATGTCGCCTACTATCTTCACCTTCTTGATTCCGTAATTGTTGATTTGCTTTGCGTTGATTTCTGTGATTACTTCAGACAAGGTCCTTCCACCGTTTTCACTCTTGGTGATGGTGGCCATGTTCTGCTGAGAGTTCTCAGGAGTGTAGGTTACATTGTACTTCGTCTGTCCCCATGCCAAAGCGCATGAAGAAAGGAGTAATGCTGCTGAGACAAATGCTTTCTTTGCCATGTTCGTCTATGATTTTTTTTTGTTAGTTTTTTTTTATCGGACAGCAATAGTTTTTTTTATCGAAGTTATTCGGGCGATGACGCGCCCGACACGGTGACTTTGTTTATTCCAAAGTGAAGAATGGCGTAGTCGCATTTGGAGGTGGGTTCCCCTTTCCGTTTTACGTTTTCCGTATCTCTTCTACCTTTGTTTTCGTCCTTGTCTTCTTTTATTGGACTGTCAGTTTGGGACTGTCGCATTCGGTTGCAGGTTTTCCGTTTCGTCAGGTTTTCCGTTTCGTCAGTTTTTCCTTTTTACCTGTTGCTGTTCCCCATTAGTTTGATTTGCAGTTTGCTTTATCATTGTTGTTGTCGGACCAGCGAATCTTAGTTTCATTTTCGTTATCCCTAAAAAGCGTGGTCTTAACGGGATGCAAAATTATATATTTCAGAAATAATATAGGTGGAAAATACGCAAAAGATAGTGGAAAATTGACGCAAAAAAGGGTAAAATCGTAAAAACTTGTCATTTTTACGATTTTCCATGTACTATTTTACCATTTCCTTACACTTTCTTGTTGGCGCACACATTTTGGAAAATGAAGAGTGAAGAATGAAGAATGAAGAATGGGAGTTACGTTCTTCTTTCTTCTTTAGTGAAAAGTGAAGAGTGAAAAATCGCGCTGACGCAATTGGGGAACTCAAGCCGAAGAACGTAATCCGCATTCTTCACTCTTCATTCTTCATTTAACCCAAGTTTAACATAGCCAAACCGTTTCTCTTGCAGTATCAGCCAGTTAGCAATTTCAATTTGCGTTACTGT
>CAKQPF010000076.1 GCA_934256705.1 uncultured Prevotella sp. | reverse complement strand
TGAGGCATTTCGTAATAACATCGACTAAAGAACGCAATATGGAAATTGCGGAAGTTATTTTTTAAACAATACTAAATTTGAATAATGCCCCTCTCTTACGTTGGTTTGATGCCTATCGCCTGTCCATCAGCACAGGAAACTTCTCTCTGAATGCATATAGTTTGGTCATATCAAGGTCGAAAGTACAGGTCATCACGGTGCTGTCAAGGAATTCTGCAATAGTTTTGCCATAGGCATTGAATGCACATGTGCCTCCACTATATGAGCAGTTAGGGTCGTCGCCCGTGCGATTGACACCCAATACGTAGCATTGGTTCTCCAAAGCACGTGCTTTCAGGAGCGTGCGCCATACGTCAAGACGCGATGTAGGCCATGATGCTACATAGATGGCGCAATCATAATCGTAGGATGGCGCATTGCAATCTTTGGAAGAAACACAGCCGGAAATGTGTGTCGGAACGTGTGAATCATGAGCAAGAGCATTGCAATCATGGGCTTTATCAATGCCTTTTTCACGGTTATATGCAAGATTTGCCCCGTTGCGTGAGAAGCAAGGGAAGCGCAGATCATAGCATATCAGCAGGAGAAACTTCACTCCACGCCACTCCACAACGGTGCGATTGTCGCCTGCTGTGTAAGCCAGATGCTCGTTGCCGTATGAGAAGAGGTGATGCTTATCATAGAAATAAGTGTCTGATGGCGTGACGAAATACAAGCGATTACGATAGTTTCCGTCCTCATCCTTCACAGAAAGGCTCCCGGCAATGGCGCAATCAAGGCGCAATGCCATGCTTTTCATCCAGTCAAGAGAGTCATCTTTGTCGTAATCAAAGCCGTGGTCAATGAGTGAAGACGGGTTTCCGAAGCCTGTGCTCCACATCTCCGGCAATACATATAAATCACTATAAGGCGCATTGAGGATAGCTTCCTCAGTGCGCCTTTTGTTTTCTGTCGGGTTAGCCCAGCAGATATCCTGCTGCAAAAGGGTTATTTTCACAGTTCGATGACAGGTTTGAGTTTCTTGAGAGAGATTACTTCGCTGGTTTTTTCCGTGTCGGAAGTGCGGAATATCAGTACGCCTTTGCCCCTCAGCAGAAAGGTGTAGATATATGAAATGACTATTCCCGCATCCGCCAGTTTGCGGAGAGTATCAGCCATAGCACCCGGTTTGTCATCGACATAGAGGGCATATACGTCAGTGAGCTGTAGGTTGAAGCCCTCTTCTTTCAGTATGATATAAGCCTTCTTTGGATTGTCACAGATGACACGATATATGCCATAGTCCTGTGTGTCCGCTATTGTTGAGGCAATGATCTGTATGCCTGCGTTGCTCAGGCTGTCGAGAATCTTGATGAGCGAGCCGCCCTTGTTCTCTAAGAAGATGGATAATTGCTTTATGGTCATAATGAATTGGTTTTTATTGGTAAACGGTTCGCTTGTCAATCACGCGGACAGCCTTGCCGTCGCTGACAGGTAGAGAGCCCTTCGGCACGAGCTTTACGTGCGGAGTAAGCAGTATTTCATCCTTCAGAGCGCGCGTTACATTCTTCTGAAGGCGCTGCAATCTCTGGAAATCATCAGTGAAGAGGTCTTCGAGTTCCACCTCTACGGTCATGTTGTCATTATTCTCATCGGTGGTGAGAGTGATGAGATAATTGTTTGCCAGTTCCTTGAACTGCATCAGAATCTTCTCTATCTGGATAGGGAAGATGTTCACTCCGCGGAGCACCATCATGTCATCGGAGCGTCCTTTCATGCGATCGAGGCGGATATGGTTACGTCCGCAAGGGCAAGTACGACCGAGAACGCGTGTAAGGTCACGAGTGCGATAGCGCAGAAGAGGCATTGCTTCGCGGTTGAGAGTGGTGAGAACGAGCTCTCCTATCTCACCATCCGGCACGGGTTCAAGTGTATCCGGGTCAACGATTTCCACGATATAGTAGTCTTCCCAGAAGTGAAGTCCATTCTGTTCTTTACATTCAAAGCCCACACCAGGACCGCACATTTCCGACATACCGAAGGAATTGTACGCCTTTACGCCCATCATCTTCTCGATACGCTTGCGTTGTTCCTCGGAATGAGGCTCTGCACCGATGGCGAGAACTTTCAATTTGGTGTCACGACGCGGGTCAACGCCCATCTCTTCCATCACCTCATGGATGCGAGTGACATAGGAAGGGACGGCATGGATGGCAGTGGTGCCGAAGTCGCGGATGAACTTTATCTGCCTGAGAGTATTGCCGGCAGCGGCAGGAACGGTGAGCATACCGAGTCGCTCTGCGCCTAATTGGAATCCCAAACCGCCGGTAAACATACCATATCCGCTGGAATTCTGGAATACATCAGTAGGACGCAGTCCCACCATGTGAAGGCAACGTGCCACAGCATTCGCCCATTCGTCGATGTCTTTCTGAGTATGCAGTATGACAGTAGGGTTTCCAGTCGTGCCACTTGATGAGTGGAGACGAGTGCATTTCTCAAGAGGTACGCATGCGAGACCGAAAGGATAGTTGTCTCTGAGGTCCTGCTTGGTGGTGAAAGGCAGCTTTCGCACGTCGTCGAGAGTCTGAATGTCGTCCGGGGTAATGCCCATTTCGTCAAACCGTTTCTTGTAGAACGCATTGGTATAGCAGTGTTGCACCGTCTTTTTCAGGCGCTCCAGTTGCAGTGCCTCAATCTCTTCGCGGGAGAGGCGCTCTTTGTCGGGGTGGAGATATTCGCTTTTGTCGAGCATTTGTTTTTGGTTTTAGGTTTGTGCTGAATTGTAATTGTCCATGATGGATTAGTGGAATAATAATAGCCGATGATGAGATTTTCTTACCGTTCACCATAGAGAATAAAGATTCCGTCCGTCATATAGAGAATGTATAATTCAGTTCTGATTTTGACTGATTATTTTTGTTTCTGTCCGCAAAAGTAATAAAAAATAAGCAAATCGCACCCTTTTTCCTTTTAATTTTACATAAATTTTGCCTATATGGAAGAAAAATCGTAACTTTGCAAAGTATTTATCTCAAAAAACAAACATTATAATCAGTTTCGCATACATTTGACTTATCTTGGGCGTAAGGTAACTTCGTCAATGTAATCAGAATGAACTAATGCCAATGAAAAATGCACGGAGAGACCAAAGTGTGTGTGAACGTAAAAACGAACTAAGAAGAAAAATGAACTTTTCACGCAAGTGCGCAGCCATGCTATGCATCGGTCTGCTATCGCCAGTCGCAATGATGGCGCAGGAGAAATCCGACACTGAGAATGTAAAAGATTTTATTGAGGATGTAAGCAAGCGTATCCAGCTCCATGGTTATGCCCAGGCAGGCTATACATACCAGCATAAGGGCGGCGAGGAGACCAATACGTTTGACTTCAAGCGCGCTTTCCTTATCGCCAATGCAAATATCACTGACAGATGGAGCACCGTCTTCATGTACGATATAGGCGGCAAGGTGCAGGAATACTATACAGACTATCGTCTGACAAACAACAAGGCACTGTCGGTGCGTTTCGGTCAGTTCAAGAATGGATTGACTATGGAAAACCGCGTGTCACCGACCAATTCGGAGGTAATAGATGTCTGTTCGGAGAGTGTCACCTATCTTACAGGCTGCGGAACCGACCCTCTGATGGGAGTGCAGTATGGTCGTGACCTCGGAATGCTTCTCTATGGCGAGGTGGCAAAAGGCAAACTCTACTATGAACTCGGCGTGATGAACGGTCAAGGCATCAACCAGAAGGACCAGAACAATGCGAAAGACCTCATCGGACACATCGAGTTGCGTCCGGCAAAAGGACTCAATATCGTGGCTACAGGACAGCTCGGCAAGGGACACGCCATTGCTCCGTCCATCTATAATCCTGCCATTCTCCCAGGTCAGGACTACACCAGAGACCGCTACAGCGTAGGTTTCGAATATAAATCACGCCCTTTCAATGTGCACAGTGAGTATGTTGAGGGCAAGGATGGCGAGACCATAAGCCGCGGAGCTTACATCACCGGCAGCGTGGCCATCGTGCCTAATGTCTTTGACATCGTGGGTTCCTACGATTATTTCAATTACAATACCGACCTCGGATATGACATGCACAAGGCTGTATTCGGCGTACAATGGTGGTATTTCAAGAAATGCCGCTTCCAGGTGCAGTACGTATATCGCAGTGCATACACCACAAAGTCCGAATTCGTGCATGGTGCAAACAATGCCATAATGTGCCAGATGCAGGTGAGATTCAACTAATTGCGGGGCAGACTACTGCCCTCTGATAACCAGACAAAGGAAACACGGAAACCTGAACCATGAGAAACCCGCAGCAAGTCTGTGGATTATGACGGTTCATGTTCCTGCGTTTCCTTTGTTTCGTTTAGCCCTAAATATGCGCCATACTGACGGCATCTCCCGACAATCCCGCCCTGATCGCCACTGTGCCGGCGGTCTCAGCCGTTGTTCCACAATAGCAATAATAACAACCCAAACACTATGTTGATAAAAGTAACCCTGACAATCATCTTCCTCGTCGTAATGGTAGGCGTAGGATTTTATTCCCGTCAACAGGCAAAGAGCGTTGACGGATTCGTGCTCGGCGGCCGTTCGGTAGGTCCATGGCTTACTGCTTTCGCCTACGGCACAAGTTATTTCTCCGCTGTGGTCTTCGTGGGCTATGCGGGACAGTTCGGCTGGAAGTACGGTCTCTCAGCCTCATGGATAGGCATAGGCAATGCCATCATCGGATCATTGCTCGCATGGATAGTCCTCGGAAGGCGTACAAAACTGATGACCCAGCACATCCAGAGTCGCACTATGCCCGATTTCTTTGGCACACGATACGGCAGCGAGGGACTGAGAGTGGTGGCTTCCATCATTGCTTTCGTGTTCCTAATACCTTATACGGCAGGCGTTTATATGGGAATATCCAAACTCTTCGAGATGGGATTCGGCATTCCGTATTCCTATTGTGCCATCATAATGGCTTGTCTCACAGCGGTATATGTGATACTCGGCGGCTATAAGGCGACGGCGATAAATGACTTTATCCAAGGCATCATAATGCTTTTCGGCATCACCACCGTCATCTTCGTGGTGCTGCAGCATCAAGGTGGACTCGTGGAGGCAGTCCACCGGATGGCGGAACAGGTGCCTACAGCCCATGATCTGGAGGACAAGTCGGGACTCTTTTCCGCTTTCCGTCCAGGAGACTTCGCTTCCTGGTTCGGTCCAAATCCGCTTAGCCTGCTCGGAGTCGTGGTGTTGACCTCGCTCGGAACGTGGGGACTGCCTCAGATGGTGGGAAAATTCTATTCCATTACTGACGAATGCGCAATCAAAAGAGGTACGGTAATCTCCACCGTCTTTGCGCTTATAGTGTCCGGCGGATGCTATTTCCTCGGCAGTTTTGGCAGACTTTTCCCCGAGCCAGCCTTCTCTCCCGACATGCATAAGTACGCTTATGATTCCATAGTGCCGTCGATGCTGGAGACATTGCCCGATATTCTCATCGCTCTTGTGGTGCTTTTAGTGCTTTCAGCATCAATGTCCACATTGGCAAGTCTTGTCCTGACGTCTTCATCCACAATGACTCTCGACCTTATCTATCGTGATAAGAAATCGCAGGATGGCGAAGTGGAAGGCGGCGAGATAGATGACATGGTGGCAGAGAAGATAGAGCGTCGCAAGGTAGTGGTCATGCGTGTTCTGATAGTCTTCTTCATTGTCCTCTCATTGATGATAGCTCTCAATCCTCCACAGTTCATTGCCCAGCTCATGGGCATCTCCTGGGGAGCACTTGCAGGTGCATTCCTTGCTCCGTTTATGCTCGGACTGTATTGGCGTGGCGTCACTCCAGCCAGTGTATGGGCTTGCTTTGCGTGGGGCGTAGGGCTTACAGTGGTCAATATGATGCTTGGCAATTCCCTTCTCAATCCTATCGACTGCGGAGCAGTGGCAATGGTAGGAGGCTTCGTCATCGTGTTCATTGTCAGTCTGTTTACCCGTAAGATGGACCGTTCATTTGTGGATGATGTGTTCAAATGCTATGGGTAAAATGGGATTGTCGCACACTTTTGCTGTTGCTCAATTATGAATAAAAAAATAAGAATCAAGAATTATGAACTATAAACTCTTTCTTCTTTTCCTCCTTCTCCCGGTTTCTCTCTGTGCGCAGACGCTTCATGTCAAGCCTACACAGAAGACGAATGTGCGCAAGAACGTGTTCCGCACAGTCAATGAGGCATTGCGTCAAGCCGAAGAAATAACACAGGAAAAGCAACAGAAGGGCGATACCACATGGACAGTGGTCAGCATTGCCCCGTCAGTCTATTGGATAGACGACCCTGACAAGCCGGAGATGGTACGCCCTCTGCAAGGCGAGAACACTCCTTACGGCATGAAACTGAAGCTCGACAGGGTGAAGATAACCGGCGAATCAGACAATCCCAAGGATGTCATTCTGGCGTGCCAACGTGGCCAGACGCAAGGCGCTGACGGCAATTTCACCATGTTTCACATCACCGGAAGCGATATCGAGGTGGAGAATGTGACGTTCGGCAACTACTGTAATGTGGACCTTGTCTATCCGAAGAATCCTAAACTCAACCGAACTCGCCGTGCTGATGCCATAGTGCAGGCGCAACTTGTCCTCTGCGATGGTGACCGTTATCATGCACGCAACTGTGAGTTTATCTCCCGATTGAACCTATGTCCGTTTGCCGGAGCTAAGAATGCGGTGTTCGACGATTGCTATTTCGAATGTACGGATGATGCGCTCTGTGGCACAGCTACTTACAATCACTGCCGCTTCACGTTCTTCTCCAGCAAACCATTCTATGCCACTTGCCCAAGAGGTGCTTTCTTCAATGACTGCGACATACATTGCAAGACTCGTGGAACACAGTATCTTACCAAGGTTTCAAGTCCGGTGACGCTACGCAACTGCCGCTTTACCAGTGACGATGAGGCTCTGAAAGTGGAGTGGACACGCAAGCCAAATCCGAAGGATAAATGCTATATGGTGGATTGCACGCTCAATGGCAAACCGCTCATAGTGCCTACCACGCCCGATATTCCTATGCCATTGGGCTTCCCGTTGTTTGGCATAATGGGTGCGGAGAAGGTGGAGTCAGGCCGCTGGACCATTGACGCTCATTGTCCGTCAGACCTTGGAGACTACGCTTTTGAGCCGGATAAATCGCGTCCGGCATGGGTATTCGGCGAGGGAATGGACGGAGCAGAGGGCTGCTATGGACTGATACAGAATGTCCGCGGTGCCCGACTGATGTTCACCTCCCTTGACGATGAGAAATATGGAGGTCAGCATCTCTCGCTCAATCTCGACCCTTGCAAGGGACCGGGACAAGGCTTTGGCAGCGCCACAGGTCAGTATCTCGACATCTGTATCAAGTTTGACACCCGCACACTCACCGGTTATGGCATCCGCTTTGTCCGCACTCCGCATCACGACAAGGCAGTCGAGATATATCTCGTGGCATATAATAAAGGTGTAATCACCCCGATTTCGTCCCCAGAGAAGTGCACACTCTTCCGCCGAGGATGTCATCTTGATATGCTTGCCACTCATGACTCGCTCACCGTAACCGTCACTAATCCAGTGCAAAAGGCAGCATCCGATGCGCATTCCATATCCTCCCAGACGCTGAAAGCGCCAATCTCTCACAATCCTTTCGGTGGAATCCACATCCAGCACACCGGCAGCACCGGTGCTTCCGCCACGGTGATCAGCAATCTACACTGCGACTATAGATTATGAGTAGGGTGGGAGAGGTGTCGATTATAATGCTAGTAGTTTTTCAATAAAGTAGGTGGTCATAATTGTTTTGATAATGAATAAGAAATAATAATTGCTTTTCATTGTTATCAAAACAATTCTGACCACCTATTTAATATCATTAGGCTTCATGTGAATATTTCTGGTAGTCGCCAAGAAGTTGCTCGACATGAATGACTTCAGAACAAGCATCCCAAGTCACGCCTCCACCTATAAGATACCAGTTTTTTCGCTCTTTAGAAGAAATACGCTTTAAACTCGGGAAGGCAGAGATTGGCATGATGATAGAACGACCATCCACTAAATCCACTTGCCATTTGCCACGCAAAGGGAAAGATACTGACTTAATTTGAGGAACAACGTCCCAAAAACCTTCTTTCTTAAACATAGTATTTCATTTTTTTATTTTTATTATTCTAATGGCTCTACCTGCTTTGAAGTTCTGCCATTGCTTGATTAACTTAGCTTGATATTTTTCAGCCAGTTCAAGTACTTGTTTTGCTTGAGCATCGGTAAGGTCTCCTTGTTTTGCTAATTCAACTTTGGGTTCAAGCCATATCTTGCATAAGTTCTGTGTGTCTTTTTTACCTATATGAATATGAGCTCTTTTTTCGTTGAAATCTTTATTATAGAACAAGAAAATCCACATAATCTTGGATGTTATGTATAGTAATACTTTTGGCATATTTTATATCATTATCAGGTTTATTTCATCTCATTTCTGCAAAGATAATATATTCTTTTTACAAATGCAAGAAACTTAATGGTAAAAAATGTTACATCATATTCTGACGCTAAGAATGGCTGTTTGCGCATAGTTCTTTTGAAGTTTTTGTTCTATTTTCCCGTCAAGACGCTATGTTATGGAATGACCTTTGTAACGATTTGATATACAGTACGTTGTAAAAGCATAGATATTAGGAGGTAAAAGCATGGATATTAGGGGCTAAAAGCTATGCTATTGCAGGGTAATATCTATGCTTTTACATTGCAATAACTCAGTTGTCGCATTCTGAAAGCTAAGTCATCAGGATTTTGTTCCATTTTTCTTCCATAGTTTTTGCTGACTTTCCTTTCTCACGTTTCGGTCAGTCAATAAGGCACCAAAGGAGAATGGTCTTGTGGTTTGGTGGTTTTGAAGAATACTCAATTTGGACATCAAACGACAAAATCAGACAAAGAATCCTCCCTTGATTGAAATGTCATAAGATTTTAATTTCTTTTTTTCCCCGTTTTTTGAGAATCTTATTACCTTTGCATCTAAAATCAAACTAACCATTCAAAAGTAGAAAGAATGACCCAAGGATTATTGTTTTGGGAGACACTGATATGTGCTCTGTCTCTGATATATGTGGCAATGCCAGTGAAATGGACTGGCAAGAAGAATGAGATTGTCTCATTTGTGGGAGTTTCCATCTCGCTGTATTTCGTCTTGAGGCTGTTGCTTCAGCTGACATTGGCGAGATATTGTAATAATGTGGACTTCCTTACTGACCTGTTTTTCGTCGGTCTGATAATATGGTTCACCGCCGCTTACCTCGTCTATCCATTCCATGAGCATGAGCGCAACCGGCAGTTTATCTGCATCTCCGTGACATTCTCTGGAGTCGTTATCCTCGTTACGCTGATTGCTTGGCTTCTTGTCAGTATGTCTTCGATGTAGATTAGGTTGTGGGTTGTTGGTTGTAGGTTATTGGTTGTGGGTTGTTGGTTCGTTTATATGGTAGGACAGTGCGTTGTCAGTACCTACTTAAATATTCTATTTTGTGCTTGCTTCATCAATAATATTCTTGCTTTTTTGCATATTATTGATTTTATTTTATTACCTTTGCATCGCTTTAATGAACAAACGGCAATGATTTTGCAATAAAACAAGTCATTCTGTAAGGTGTAATATAAAAATGCAAACACAATGAATATGGATAACGTCAACGAGTTTTTCGCCGCGCTCAGCTCCTTCCTTTGGGGCTGGCCAATGATAGTATTGCTACTTGGCACCCACATTTTCCTTACTGTCCGCCTGCGTTTTCCGCAACGTAAGCTATTCACAGCCATCCGTCTTTCCGTTCAGCGCGACAAGTCGCAGAAGGGAGATGTGTCACAGTTTGGCGCACTTGCCACTGCCCTTGCAGCCACAATCGGTACGGGAAACATCATAGGTGTAGCAACAGCAGTGGCGTTAGGCGGTCCAGGAGCAGTCTTCTGGTGTTGGCTGACTGGCGTTTTTGGCATTTCAACAAAGTATTCTGAAGCGTTGCTCGCCATAAAATACAGAGTGAAATCAGAAAGAGGACTCATGCAAGGAGGACCTATGTACACATTGGAGCGTGGCTTAGGCTGGCGCAAGATGGGAATACTGTTTGCTTTATTCACTGCTATAGCAGCATTCGGTATAGGTTGTACGGTACAGGCAAATGCCATTTCCACAATAATGTATGCTTCTTATGGCATAAGTACCGAATTGTCAGGTGGCGTATTGATGCTTCTCGCAGCGGCGGTAATCATCGGTGGTGTACGAAGTATCTCGAAGGTATGCAGTATGTTGGTGCCGTTTATGGCGTTGCTTTATGTATTAGGGTGTATATATATCCTATGTGTCAATGCCAGTTATGTTGCGCCAGCACTCCAGCTGATAGTCAGTTCGGCATTCTCTCCAGAGGCTGCAGGGGGCGGTTTTGCAGGCTCCACAGTCATCATGGCAGCCCGTTACGGCATTGCCCGCGGTCTTTTCAGCAATGAGTCAGGACTCGGATCCGCACCTATTGTGGCAGCGGCAGCGCGCACCAAGAACCCTGTGCGCCAGGCTTTGGTTTCCTCCACCGGCACTTTCTGGGACACGGTGGTGATATGTGCACTCACCGGACTTGTCATTGTAAGCAGCATCATTGCCTATCCCGACATCGACTATAGCAATGGAGCAGAACTGACCAAGATGGCATTTTCCAAGATTCCCGTCATAGGACCGTTCATATTGAGCTTCGGTCTGCTCACATTCGCCTTCAGCACTATCCTCGGATGGGGATATTATGGTGAGCGGGCTATGGAATATCTCAAGGGCAAGCACTGGACACGTGCCTATCGCTTGCTCTATATCGTGGCAGTCTTTGCCGGCAGTGTGGCAAATCTCACTATCGTGTGGAACATAGCCGACTGCATGAATGCCCTTATGGCTATTCCTAATCTCCTTTCGTTGCTGTTCCTTAACAGAGTCATCGTGCATGAGACCCGCAAATACCTGTGGCGTGACAGGCTTGACCGCGAGATGAATGAATGATGTAAGCCTGTCTGCTCTGTGGCGGTAAAATAATAACTTGGTACGATTTGAGTGAAGAAAATATCTCAAGAATATGAGGCTCAAATCATACCAAGTTGTTTTTTTTACCGTTACTTCAGCGTAAACTTATATCCTGCCGTAACATAAAAGGCATGGTTGCGTGCCGTTGGAGGGTTGACTACTATATAGCCGCCAGGATAGTCTGACTTCAGATTGATAGCCTCTCTCACTTCGAAACAATAGGAGGCATCGAGG
Source organism: uncultured Prevotella sp. (assembly GCA_934256705.1). Classification (GTDB taxonomy): domain Bacteria; phylum Bacteroidota; class Bacteroidia; order Bacteroidales; family Bacteroidaceae; genus Prevotella. Next base: position 2,269 of record CAKQPF010000076.1, on the reverse strand, counting down.
GTGATGCGTCGCCATTCATAGCTCACGCCAAGGGGAATACCTATGACGAAGTTGCGGAAATTGCTGCTCACATCCTTCGATTTCTTCTCCTTGTATGTCTCCCACAGATACATTGAAGAGGTGCCGTCACCGAGGTCCATCGTGCGTATGCTTTGTATAGTCATCTTCTCCTTTGCCGAGATAAGTGCGCCAGCCTGCACGCCGATGTGTACTGCCAGACCCTTTACGTTCGACAAGTAAGCCTTGATCTGCAGTGGAATGGACACGTAAGTCGCATCGAGATGTTCCTTTGCAGTGGCGTATTTCTCTTTCTTCTCTTCAAATCCGGTGCCGATAAGGCTGAAGTCAGCTCCTGTAATCAGGGATAATTTCTGCGACAAAGGAAACTCAAAGGTTGCTCCGACAGTGTATCCGGTTTTCCATTTCTCTGCCGCAGTCAGTGCAGAGCCCTCCATCTTGGATATAGTCAAGCCTGCATGTGGAATGATGGACGTATGGCGAGTTTCGTTTTGAGCCGTTGCCCACATAGGCAGCAGCGCCATGATAGCGACTGATATGATATGTTTCATTGCGTTCATTTTTTTCTGTAAATGTATATTTGAGTTGACTGACCATCTTTGCGAGTGAGTTTGATGTTGCTTTCTGTCATGTCGCTTATGGTCCATGTTTCTGTATAGCTGAATTTCGGATAAATGAGCGCGTTAAAGTTTTCGGCTATTGTGATGTCGTCACCGTCCAATGCGAACCATTGATCGTAATAGAGGTTGCCAAACCTATCCCATTTTTCCGTTTTGTGATTTTCAGAGAACGCTATGGTATGGTAAAACTGCTTGCTCCATTCGTCGCCATTCAGGATGTCAACATCCGTGATGTCCTCTCCATTGACCTTGTAGGTATAGTGTGTGGTTTCCCATTTGCCAAGCAGTTCTGTAGGCACTGGAGTGTTCATTATCTCGTCTGCCCGCTTCATCTCTTGCGGAACGTCCTTCTTCACGAAGTGTTCCACCTGCTGGTCGTTGCCGTTACTGTCAATGGCAAGCAGAGAGTTGCTGCCAACTGCATACACATTCCATTTCGAATAGTTAGAAGGTATGACGCAGTAGTTGGCGTCAAGATCCACCTCAGCCGAATGATATCTCACGGAATAATGATTTTCCGCGCTGTATAAATATGTCAAGTCGGAGATGTTTCCTTCGTCGTCGATATAGAAACCGACTCCGTTTCCATTGTCCTGTTCCCAATATCCTGTGAAGTCAGCCATGGTAAATCCCGACATCTTCATGCCTTCCAGTTCGCTGATCATCTCGTTTCCGTCTCCAGGTAGTGAGGTAATCTTGTAGAAAGGCACTATGGAAGTCTTGCCGTTGTATGCAAGATACATCGTTTTGCCGTTGTTTCCAGCCACAGTTACGTTGTAGTAAGTGTTGTAACTCTTTGGAAGTTGCATCTCATAGTGGTTGCCATTCACGCTCCATTTGCCAGTCTTGAATCCCAATTTATAAGGATTTGCGGTTTCTCCGGTATATAGCCATTCGCTGACAGTCTTGTCCTTGTGCACCACGATGCCTTGGATGGCGCCGTCGCTGTTTATGTCATCGTCAGCTATCTTCCAATAGCCGGTGATAGGGGAGTGGATATCAGGGGAGATGTCAGTTTGTTCGTCGTTGCAGGAAGTCAGCATGATGATGGCGAGCAAGCATACAGAAAGCAATGTGAAACAAGTCCGTTTCATGATTTTTTGGTATTTAGTTGTTGTTTTGTTTTTTGACGATGCAAATGTACGGATATTATCTGGAATAGCAAAAGATTTAGGGTGAAATTATTGAAGTGTTTCCCAAATATAGATTACTTGTGTTCTATAATTTTACTTTTTTCCAAAAAAACATATATAAAATGAGACGACTTTCAGAAATAATCACTACCTTTGCAATTGAGTTGGAGTGGCATGAAAAGACTTGCTGTGGTGAAGACTCAATTTAATATAGAGCGTTTTGATATTATCTCTCATTGAAATCTGGACAATTTCATTCCCTGAGATAATGGCAATACTGCTCACGCTTAGGATTATTGTACCCTTTTCTGAAGGGCGTAATATATCGTATAGGCGTGGGCTATTGCTTCATTACTAGGGAGTGGGCAGTCCAGAGCCTCAATGAAGTAATAAGCAATAGTTCCCACGCTTTTCCTTTTATTAACTAGGGTGTCCAGTTCGTTGTACCAATTTCAGCTCACATTCTTGAGCGTTTTGGTCCGTTCCGTAACCCAGTTC
>CAKQPF010000075.1 GCA_934256705.1 uncultured Prevotella sp. | reverse complement strand
TCTCCAAATGGAACTATCTCGTCAAATGTTGCTCTTAACCGCAGAAAACTACGGAAGTTATTATTTACACATTACTATGTATTGATGTTTTCATGAGTCTGGTACTGTCTTCCTGACTTTATAGGTAATAGGAGATAGGGAAAAGGTAATAGGAGATTACACTTGCCACTCATGGTTTCTTGCTATGGGGAAAACGCAAGGTGTGAATGTAATCTCCTATTCCCTATTACTTATTCCCTATTACCTAATGTGGGGTTACTCTCGCTACGCTCGGTACTGTCTTATAGACAGGCTTAGTAGTTTTGTGGTCTTGTTGATTGTCTATATTGCTGGAGGTTAACTACAAACAACAAAACAACAAGACAACAAAACGAACCTTATCTCACCCTCGAAAGATTGAGAAGGCGATAGACAGCGGATGTCAGAGCCGGGGCTTTATAGAAGGGGAGGCTTGCGAGAGTGTTGTAAGCTTCCTTGTAAAGACCTGAGCGAGCCTGCGCTGCTGCGAGATAAGAGATGGTGCATTGCGATGGAGTATGCTCGAAAGCCAGATGAGCGAGCTTGAGAATCTGTTCTTTCTCTACTTCCGAAGGACTGTAACTGTCAAGGAAGAAATCATTGATGATGAAAGAATAGAACATATTGGTGAAGAGATATGGATGGTCTGCCTTGTATCTCTCGCCGATGGAGAGCGCCAATGCCAATGCTTTCACATAGTCATGGGATGCGAGGACAGACTCCATTCCGCGCACTTCACGAAACATATCCTTGTTGGGATAGTCGAAACCGTCAACGCATTTCATGTCCGCCTCATACTGCACAGGATCCTTCGTGCGGTCAATGCCCGGTATTCTCACCAGATTCATGTAGAGCGTCCTGCCGAAGTCTTCGCCATACATCTTCAGATATTCCGGATTGTGCGTGGCGATGGTTCTCCAGACTGCATCGTCCTTGATGCTGTGCATGAAGCAGATTATCATGTCGGCATTGTCTTTGCTGACGCAATCAGCGGCTGAAAGTCCGCGGAGATACTCATTCATCATTGGGCGAATGCTGTCAGGACGCAGTTCGGAGACATACTCGAAGAGCAGTTGCTTGACGAATTTAGCATCGCGTCTGCCGCCTTTCCATTCCTGCATAGCCTTGCTGTAGGCCTTGCCGATGTTGGAAGAGAGTGCCTTCTTCGACAGATCGATGAACTCCGTCGCCTCGTGATAACCGGTCACGATAGACAGGATATTGCCGTCGGCATCATAATAATAGAACGACGGATAGGCAGTAGGCGGAGTGTTTCTTATTGCCTCATGCTTGGCTTGCTTCTCTGCATCAATCTTCAGGCAGACGAAGTTGGCGTTGAAATAATTGCCTACTTCAGCCTGTGTAAAGACGGAATTAGCCATTTTCCTGCATGGACCGCACCATGAAGTGTAGGCATCCACGAGGATATGCTTGTTCTCTTTCTTTGCTTTGGCGAGGGCTTCGGCCCAAGGAATGTCGGAGAAGACAATCCCTTGGGCTTCAGCAACCTGCTGAAAAAAGAAAGAAAAAACGATAGTTACTATGATTGTTATTGTATTTTTCATCAGTATTTCTGTTCAAAATCCACAATCCTGTCAGCCACTCCCTCATGCTTTGCCACGAGCGACATATTGATGCCGCCGTCAGTACCGATGGAGAATACGGCGAATCCTGCCTTCTTTGCGTCCTTCGCATTGTCGGTGAAAGCCACCCACAGCAGGTTTCCCTTGTTCTCAAGTTCAATCCTGTTGATGCTGCATGAAGCGTCAAGGTCGAAGAGTCTCTTGGAAGTCATGTTGCCGGTGTTGAGCACATAGATGCCGTTGTCCTTGGAATAGAACATATATCCTGCGAATGAAGCGGAGCATGAGAAGGAAGAAGCGGCAAGGACGGTAGGGTCGGTGATGACATCATTGCCGAGATCCTTGAAGTAAGTGGAAGGAGTAGCGTCCTTCACCCAGAAGCCAATGCCAAACTTGAGCAGATGGTATTCTCCGGCTGTGGTCTTGAATATGCCGAGATATTCACGCGCTCCGGTCTCACTTCTGGAGTTGATGTTGGCATAGACGCAGGTCATTCCTGTGTTGTCAGGATTGAAGAAACCGCCATCTATGTATGTCACTCCATTGGTTTTCTTGGCCGTGGTGAGGAAAGCGGTGGAGATGTTCTGAAGCATATAGAAGCATCCGTTGGCATCATCATATAGAGCCATTCGGCTTGGGAAAGAGGCATCATCGCCGAGGTTGCACTCAGGAGAGATGCTGTAGTCGCGTCCCATCACTGTCATGCTTGGCTTGACGGTGGTCACCGGTGTGTAGCTGTTTGTGGCGCGGTCGAACACCTTGCCTCCGTCGATGAGGTATTCACGCATGCTGCATCTGAAATATCCCTGCGGATTGATGGCTTCCGGCTCTGACATGAAGAAGTCGGAGTACTCCCGTGCCTTGGTCATCATGATGCTGTTGAGCACTTTACCTCCCTTGCCGTCCTGGCACATCACCACCACTTCGCTCGCTTCGTCGTTGGTGTATTTGTTGAAGAACACGCGCTTCGGATTCTTTCCGAGTGCGGCATTGTCATTGAGCTTGCCGTAAAGTCCGGTGGTCAGCCTGTCATTGGCAGGACTCCAGAATGCCAGTTCAGCGTCTCCGCCATTGTCGCATAGCATGATGACGCCGTTGGTGAATGTGTTCACCACGTTCACAGTGGCTTCTTTCTCATAGAATATACCTGTGGCATTATCCACAGCCTTGAATTTCAGGGTGTGCTCACCAGGAGTCAGCGTCACCTTGATGTCGAGGTCCTTGGTGCGGGAGAGGGTGTCGGCGTGATAATATGTCTGCTTGTCGTATGTGATCCAGAAGTAACTGAACGCGTCCGGATTACCAGTGGAGGACACTACGGTAGGAGTGATGGCGAGTCTGTCATCGACATAGACATTGTCATAGACATCGGCTATGCCGGAAATAGCAGCCTCGTTCAGCTTATTGACAGCCTCATTCGAGTCATCGCTGACGCAGGAAGCGCACAGCATGGCTGATGAAAGCAGCAATATGGAAAAGTATTTGTTCATTGTCTGTTTCGTTTTATGGGTGGAAAAATGTTTCAGTCACCGTGATGGATTACATCGGCGACCAGTCTGCGGTAATCCAGGTCTGGGTATCTTCGTCCCATACAGGATTCTTGAGCAGGTAATTATATACCATTCTGCCGTAGGACATATAGTCAGAAATCTGGTTATAGTCGAGGGTCTTAGGGAAGTCAAAGCCCTGGATCTGGATGCAGAGGCGATGCTTTGCCTTGGAGTAGGCACCATAATAGAGCGACAACGGCATCTTCCAGTAGGAAGGCTGGACGAGCTGGTTAGTGATAATCAACTTGGCTTTCTGCCTGTCTGTATAACCATTGTCGAAGTCGGCATTCGGCACGATGTCCAGTATCAGTGATACATCGCCGTTCTCCAACTGCTTGTCATAGACCTTCACAGTGGCATTGGCAGTCACTTCGCCAGGCTTTAGGGTCACAGACGTGGTGAGGTCAGAGTAATGCACGCCTTCCTTAGCGGTGGAAGCAGGATCTACGCTGATGGCTACGGTGCGCTCAGTGCCGGTCTTTTCTCCAATTATCATGATAGGAATCTCCACTATGTCGCTTTCCACAGTGCCTGCGGCGAATGAATAAGAGAGGCTGTCCTCATTGGTGAGAGTGCTGAAATATGCCTTTGCCTTCTCCTGATACACCAGATGGTCATTCTCGCTGCATGATGAAAAGGCAATGCAGAGAAATGTCGCCATTATAGATAAAAATGATATTTGTCTCATAGTAATCGTTCAATTATTGGAAATAAGTGTTGTCACTTGGGAGCGGCAGTACATATACAGCTTCCGGATTAGCCACGACAGCGTTGCTGACAGGGCTCTTGCTGGAGTTCAGACGCTTGTAGGCATAGAACAACTGTCCCTCGCCAATAAATTCCTTGGCATATTCCTGCAGCAGACGAGCCTTGAAATCTACGCCTTCGAGGCTCTCATTAGGCAGTCCGCGATGGTAAAGCAACTGATTGAGCCATGTCTCTCGGTCGCTTTCTGTAGCAGAAGTCTCTGCCAAAATCAGGTACATCTCTGACACTTTCAGCAAAGGAATGCGCTTGGAAGTGTTGTATTTAGAGAGGATATAGTAAGAGCCCGTATTCTCTATCCACCATTTCAGGCGGTAGTCCATATCGAGTGTGGTAGGGAATACCTTATTGATTGTGCTCTTGTTGGCTGCAAGGAAGTTGTAGTTATTGCTTGTCACGTAGAAATATTTCTCGGCTACGTTGTCCTTCAGTTCCTTACTTTCGAGTGCGAAAATATTCTCACTGACGAATCCATTGTCGTCAGAGCTCTGGATATCAGCGCTTGTGACTAATGGGAAGAGACCACTTTCGATGACTTCCTTGGCGCATAGACCAGCATTATTGAGGTCCTCTGTCTTGCCACGATAGAGCAGGGCACGAGCTTTGAGGGCTGTGATAGCATAGTAATTGAGGCGGTATTCGCGTCCTTTCAGCAATCCGGTGAGCGACTTGAGGTCATACTGCGCATGCTTCGGACCGTAAGGGTCCACGTCCTTCAGGAGTGATTGCGCCGCGGTAAGGTCGGCGATGATGCGGTCGAGGACTTGTTCCACTGTCAGTTGCGGGTATATCTGGTTCGTGAAATGATCGACATAAGGAATCGCTTTCGACTGGAGACCGTCGGTCATGGAAGGTGACTTTGCAAAGAGGCGGAGCAGGTCGAGGTGCATATAGGCACGGATGGCGAGTGCTTCGCCCTTGATTACCTCGTATTCTCCCTCCATGAATACGCCCTTGTCGCCGTCGATGTGGTCCAGTATGTTGTTGGCATTGGCGACGACGTTATATATATCCTTCCAGATGCCGTCCTTTCGAGCCTCTTCCGTAAGGTTTGAGTAATCGTAATTGGCAGCATAAGCGAAGTTATTGAGCGCAGTCTTGGCAGTGGAATAATACTGTCCGAGCACATCCATGTATGTCATAGTAAGCTGGCTGCCATAGAGATTTGTTCCAGCCATAGTGGCATAGCATCCGATGAGTGCGTCCCTGTAGCCTGTCCGGTTGGAGAGCATATCGTCTCCCTTGAGTTCTGACTTGGCAGTGACGTCAAACCAGTTCTCACATGAACTGATGCTGCACGCGAGCAACAGCAGGCAAAGAATCTTATATATATTTTTCATGCTCTGTATCGTTTAGAATGTAAGTTGGACTTGGAGTGTGTAATGGTGGGAATAAGGATACGTTGTACCCATCTCACGGTGTATCGTAGAGGAATACATGAAGTCATTAGCCATAGCGGTGAGCTTCAGATACTGTGCTCCGAATGCCTTTATCCAGTCTCTGCGGAAAGTGTAAGAGAGGCTAAGGGAATTGCCAGAGAGCACATTGTCCTTCTCCACGAATCGTGATGTAGGTCTTGTCTTGGAGAGGTCGCTGATGCGCTTGTACTTTGCAGCGACGCCAGGAGTGGACCATCTGTCGTAGAGAGCTCTCTTGTCCACGTTTCCGAATGGATCCACATTCTCCACTTTATCCACCAAAGTCTGGTTGTAGGCATATCCGCCAAAGCGATAGTAGAAATTGGCATTGAGCTCCCATTCCTTCCATATAGCATTGATGCCGAATGTACCAGCCAGTGTAGGGCTTGTAGTCTTGTAAGGCACGTAGTCCTCTTCGCTCCATGTGTTGGTCAGCGAGCCGTCCTTCTTGATGAATATCTCATTGCCCGTGCCCGGGTCGATGCCGGCTGAAGGGACTACCCAGATGGCATTGATGGAAGCGCCTTCCTCGTAACGGACGTAAGGAGCGGTGCTGCCGGCAGAGTCAGACTTCTTGTTGTAGGAAGACAGACCGGAGGAAATCTTCTTCAGTTCGTTGCGATAGTGCATACCATTGACGAAGAGGCTCACCGCGCTGCTGCGGTCCTTATAGACGCAGGCCTTGACATTGAATTCATATCCCTTGTTTTGTGTCTCGCCAAGGTTTTCCTTATAGGATGTGAAACCAAGATAATTAGCCATATCCACATCCACGAGCAGGTCCTTGGAACTCTCTATGAAATAGTTGAAATAGCCGGTAATCCTATGATTGAGGAACTCAAAGTCGATGCCGAGGTTGGTCTTCTGTGTGCGCTGCCATTTGAGGTCATTGTTGCCGTATGCCTTGATTACGGCGCCGATATACTCCTGGTAAGCGAGGCTGCTGCTGTAGTTGTACATCAGCATTGACTGATAAGGATAGAAGCTCTGACTTCCAGTATATCCAGTGCTCAACTTTATGCGGAGCTGATTGATTATCTCATTGCCCTTGAGGAAATGCTCATTGTGCACGTTCCATCCCATACCAGCGCTCCAGAACTTGCCCCAACGGTTGTTACTGCCAAATACAGAGGAACCATCCACACGGATAGAGCCATCTACAAAGTAGCGGTCGTCATAACTGTAGTTCACGTTTGCGAGGAAACCCATGAGGCGTGTGGTGGTGGCATAGCCCACCGGATGGTCGCCTTCCTTGAATCCACCTCCGAGAGAAGGGTGGTCCAAAGACTGGTTAGGATAGCCATAGACGGTGTAAGCGCTATAGTCGTTGGACGTCTCCTGAATGTTCCAACCGCCATTTACGCTCACTGCGTGTTTGCCAAAGAGCTTGAAATATGACAGGATAACGTTGCCGTCATAGGAATTAGTAGTGGTGTTTCCCTTGAAATAGCTACCCTTATTCTCTGTAAGACCGATGAAATCAGTATGGTCTGACGGCTTGAAGATGTCCGTTTGTCTGTTTTGTCTCTCGATGGAGAAGTTGCCTTTGAGCTTCAATCCCTGCATGATGTCCCATTCCACGCTGAAATCATTCTTGAAATCATCATAGACGGTCTTGTCCAATGTATGCAGCGAAGCATTAAACATAGGATTGGTGACGAGGGTAGTACCTGTGCGAGTGGAGTATTTGTAGAGCGTATCCTTGATATGTCCCGTAGCATCAGTTGGGGAATAGTAAGGATTCAGCTTGGCATATACGTCGAAACTACCATAAGGCGAATTGTTTGCAGTCACCTTATCGTATGTCAGATAGTCCTTGAAGCGTAGGTTCTTGTATGTATATTGGAACTTCAGTCCGGTGCCGATGCGGTCACGGTTAGAGCCTTTCATCACTCCGGAATTGCCGTTGTAGTTGAGGTCCACTCCATATCTGAAGCTGTCATTTCCTCCTTCCACCAGGATGCTGTGCTTATTGGTCAGTCCCACGGACTTCAGAGGCTTTGACAGCCAGTCGGTGTCAATGCCTTGCTTCACCAGTTTGAGGCGCTCGTTGTAGTCGGCGAGGTAATCTTCCTGCACGTAAATGGCGTTGCTGCCGTCATAAAGTCCAGCCAGACGTTCATACTCCAGTTTCTCCGAAGCATTGAGCAGATTGTAGGCGGAGAGGTCTGCCACCTCAAAGTCAAGGCTTCCGGTGTAGTTGAGGCGCAGTTTGCCTGACTCTGGCGACTTGGTGTCAATGATTACTACGCCATTGGAAGCGCGTGAACCATAGATAGCTGTCGCTGAAGCATCCTTGAGGATGGATATGCTTGACACACGGTTAGGGTCAAGGTCGTAGATCTTCTCCACGCTGACCTCGAAACCGTCGAGGATGAAAGTAGGGAGATTGGAGTTTCCCTTGTATTCCGAGTTGAGGTTTGTCACGTCCGTCGTAGGCAGTGAGTTGACGCCACGCACCTGTACGTCAGGCATGGTGTTTGGGTCGGAGCCCATTGCCACGTTGTCCACCACCTTGAATGAAGGGTCGATGGCGGAGAGAGTGCTGAGCACGTTCTTGTTAGAGATGGCACGAAGCTCATCGCCGCTGTAGCTTGTGGCGGCTCCGGTGAAGGTCTGCTTGCGCTGGTTGTAGTAGCCTGTCACCACTACTTCCTCGATTGCCGACTCATTATCCATCACCACGTCCCGCTTTATCGTGGATGTGCCGGCGGCAATGGCGATGTATTTTGTCTTCATTCCCACGTATGTGAACTTCAGGTCGCAGCCGCTGGAAGGTATCTTGAATGTGTAATGACCGTTCTCGTCAGTGATGGTGCACACCTTTGAGTCGCCGATGCAGACAGGAACGCCAGGAAGAGCGTTGCCGGAATCGTCGCGCACCACACCCATGACTGTACGTGGACGCTCATCTACGGCCTTGCGAAGCACGATGATGGTATGCCCCTCGATGTCATACGTGCATTTATATCGCCCGAGCACTTCGTTGAGCACCTCGCGCATCGGCTTGTTGTTTACGTTGACATTCACTTTTGTCATCGTCTTTGCCAGGTCACTATTGATTACGAAATTGTAACCAGTCTGCTTCTTCATCTGTGTGAAGACCTGACTGATAGTGGCTGACGTGACGTTGAGTGTCACATTCTCGCTCTTTGCCCTCTGTGCCATTGCCGATGGACTGCCCGTGGTGAGTCCGGCAGCAATGAAAAGAACGGTGAGGAGAGACTTTCTCAGTTCAATTTTCATAAGTGGTGTTATTGTTTAGTATGTTAAAGAGAAATATCAAGATATAAATAGATATAGATATATGATGATATGTTTGTGTTGTTTCTTTGTCCAAAGCCGTGACTTTGATTGCCAAAGTCACAGCTAAGAGAGAATGTACTATGATATGAAATGTGGGCAGTGATACCCGCATTAAGTTTTTGTGCTTCTTCAAGAAACGTCAGATTACTGACCCACAGTAATGGCATCTGACGTGATCTTCATCCTCGTGCCGGTGGATTTCTCAAGGGCGGAGATGATGTTTTCGAGGCTTTCGTAGCGGTCCAGTTCACCGTTGAAATGTATCTTGCGCAGGTTGTTGTCAGCGAAACGCACGCTCTTGCCGTGCCATCTGCCCACCACATCGAGCAATCTGTCGAGAGGGCAGTCGCTGAAGGCGAAGGTTCCGGTGTTCCAGGAAGTGAACGGAGCAGTGTCCACCGGCTTTATCTGAGGCATCTCAGCATCGTGGGTCACCACAGCGAGGTCGCCAGGCTTCAGCATGTATTCATCATTGCTGCGCGGTATGATGCTGATGCTGCCTTCCACAAGCACCACAGCGAGACCCTTGCCGCGTATGCCGTAAGCGCCTGGAGAGTCGTTGGAGTCATAGCGTGTGTTGACATCAAACTCGGTGCCGTATTCCTTCACGTCGCCGTAGCGGGTGTGGACGATGAACGGACGGCGCTTGTCCTTTGCCACGAAGAAATAAGCCTCGCCATCAAGCACCACCTCACGGCTGCCGCCGGTGAAGGAAAGCGGATAGGTCAGCGAACTGTTGTAGTTCAGATGTACCCGTGTGCCGTCAGGCAAAGTCATCCAGAATTCCTTGTCGTGATGCGTTATGATGTCGGCATACATATCGTCAGGCATGCCGGACGACAGGCTTTCGCCCAAGGAACTGTAAAGGTTCGTCAGCCCGCCGTCGTCTATGACGCTCGCCTTTGCGGCCGGAGCTGAACAGTCCTTATGGCGTATCGTCACCTGTGCGTCAGACCTTCCGCTCTCGATGGAGGTGCGCCTTGCCATCATCGTGGCTTCATCTATCTTCGGCATCACCACCTTCGTGTAGTCTTCCCACCACTGATTGCCCAGCATGAAGGCAAATATCGCGACGGCGGCAATGCCAGCCACCTTCAGCCAGAGCATAATGGAGCGATGCTTTTCTTCCGTCTCGTCCGCTTCGTCGAAGCCTTCACCGCTTCCTGAGGTGGAAACGTCATCCCCTGTCATTTCATTTCCGACCATGACCTGTGTCGGCATTGTCTTGCTGTCCTCTTCCTCCTTCATGTCGCCTTCGCCGTTTCCGGTGCCCAACTCGTTCTGTCCGAACGGACTGCCCATCCTGCTGTGGCTTCTGGAGAGGGAATAGATGGAGCACATGTCCCTTCGCTTGAGGAAGTCATCCATCAAAGCTTTATGATGAGGATCCTCCATCCAGGTGTCCAGCTGGCGCTGCTCCTCATCAGTGATATGCCCCATCAAGCTGCGGGCAAGTATATCCAATATGTCTTTCTCTTGATGCATTTTCTTCAATCCTTTATAGGGTGGTTCTAAGTAGGTTTTATATAACGGTGGTGATTTTCAGAAACCACCCTTTAATCATAATACGACCGAAGTGTAAGAAAGTATGACGCAAAACTGATAGTTTTTCTCTTTCCCCCGTGTTTTCCTTACAAAGCGATGACTGGTTGCTTGTATAAAACATCAATGGATAAAAGATAAACATCAATGGATAAAAATATTTCGACCGTACGGGTAGAATTCTCTCCATGGGCTACAATGTGAATCTGGAAGGCATCGGCATCTTCTCCTTCTCCCTCGGTTTCGGGGATGATAAGCCTACGGAAATGCAGAGTGCAGATGATTAGATGACCTATCGCAAGGTGGGAGTGAAGAATATCAACTTCAAGGCATCTCCAGAGTTTGTCAAGGAGTGTGAAGCGTGAAACCGTACCTCTACGATAGGTTCAAAGGGCAACGGCAGCCACAAGGTTTTGGTGAAAAGAAACTGATAAATATTGCAAATATCTCTCAGAATATTTGTTCGTTCCGATTCTTTTTATTATTTTTGCGGTGTAATTTAACTGATAGTGTTATGGATGCGACATTTCAAACTGTAAATTTGGAAATTCCTAGTTCCGATATGCAATTTTTGCAGGAATTGGCTAAAAGAATGGGATGGATTGCTAACAAAGTGAAGTCTAACTCTAAAATGTCAGAGTTAGATAAGGCAATTCTCGATGTAAAGGAGGGGAATGTAAAGAACTTCGATTCATTGGAGGATATGATGAACTATCTGGAAGCATAGTTATGTATAAGTTACAGATTTCTGGAAGATTAAAAAAATCGTACAAGAAATGTATCAAACGAGGATACGACAAATCTTTGTTCGAGGAAGTTGTGTCTATTTTGTTGAGAGGAGAACCATTGCCAGCAAAGTATAAGAATCATCCTTTACGTGGAAATTATGAAGGCTGGAATGACTGTCATATTCTTCCCGATTGGGTTTTGGTATGGAAGTATGATAATGATGAGTTAATCCTCTGTTTGCTTGACACAGGAACCCATTCTGATTTGTTTAAGTGACGGTGAAAATATAAATTGGTATGATTTGAGCCTCATATTTTTGAGATGTTTTCTTCACTCGAAGAGGGAGTATAGCGGGCTATATGACCGATGAGAGGGATGAAAACAGTCAAAAAGATGAGGTTGAAGCCTTATATTGATATGATACATTTTTAACTCAAATCGTACCAAGTTATTTTTTTATCGTCACTAAGAAGTAAATCATACCCCAGTTCGGGGTAAAGGGTGGTTTTATAATCTGACCACGGATCTGACGGATATTTCTCTGGTTGTTTTCGGGGTGGAGGTCGATAGTTTAGAAAAATAAAAAGTCAATCTAAACCACATGATTTTGCTTTTCTTGCGTAAGCGTATGAATAGCAATAACATAAGCAGAGTGAGATTGTAAATAAAATTAGGGTGGAACTTTATATGATTCCACCCTAGATTACCAGTCTTTTTACAATTCGTCAGTTTGTTTCAGTGTATCTTTCAAATTCAGGAATTCACAATACGCCTCAAACATGTCATCAAATTTCTCTTTTTCATTCAAGATATATGATGGATGCCATGAGTCTATCAAAAGAAGGTCTTTTTCTCTACAATAATGACACCAATTATTAATCTTCCTGAAAATCAAGTCGGGATAGATGTATGTCTTTACTATATAAAGCATGCTGTCTTTTGCATTCTGTGTACTACCCATACAAACAATTACATTTGGACTATATAGCGAAAGCTGTTCGCGAAGTGGCGCGGCGTTCTCATTTGCTGCATTCCTGATCATATGCCAGTCGGATTTATTTGCACCTTCCGTTTTCTTTACATTGACGATGCAGACAGGAAGAGAAGAAAATATTTCCCGGTTTTGATGCAACTGTGATACAATGGCAGGACGTTTTGTCTCATGGGTTCTATTCAATCCTTCTGCCCACAATGCGATAGAATCTCCAAATATTCGGCCTTGGCTTGGTCTTTCTGCCCATTTCCAATCACGATAGTCTTCTAACGCATTTCCATTTGGTTCTTTACCAAGAAAAACAATTCGTGGTTCCATTGACAAATACATCTCTTCCGCCTTTTTGATAAGATCATTTCTCATGGATGCGTAACACAAACCATCCCAGACGAAACTCATGCGGTCAACTTCTGAACGGATAAACTTATCAGCAATCACGTTCTCTTTATTATAAATACTCATAGTTTTATTTGTTAAAAGTTAATTGTTTTCTTAAAGACTGAAGTTTCCCACTCTTGATAATCAATCGGTTATAATTCAACTATCGCATATAAACATCTCTAATCCAGAGCGTTGCATCATTGGGTTAATATACTTTAATGCTTTGGAATAGGATTCATAACCTATTGATGCTCAATATCAGTCTTGTGTGAAATAACTACGCATTTTGTCTAATCGAAATTAACATTTTTACAATTTGCTGACAGTCAGGCATTTAAGTATGTTTGTAAATATGGGAAACTTTAGTTAAAGATTTATGATTTGAATGCGTGTCGCAAATCGCATGTATTGTTATAGTATCGCTTTCGTAATCGATGCTAAACAACATTCGCCATTGCGCCATGACATCAATACTCAGGAGACCAAGGTTCTTTAGTTCATGTACACGCCCCGGAATTTGCCTGACAGTTTTTGATGTGGCTTTTTCCAACAGCGAAATAATCCGTGCTATACGCTTTGATAATGAATGGCCATATTTTCGTATGGCTCTCTGAGGATTATTAAGGCTTTCCTCAATGCCTTTTGAAAATTGGATTTTCATAATATTTGAGTTTTAATTTGATTGCAAAGTTACAAGATTTTATCCGTTGTTTGCAACTTTAATCTTGGGAAAAATTTCAGATTATCCCGAAATATTACTTTTGTTCGGATTTTGTTCGGATTTTGATTTTGTTCGAATAAAAAATGGTAGGAATGTGTTTGTTTGTTTCTTTTTTTTATAACTTTGCATAATAATAAAATAAACTAGATATGACAAACGAAAATATTGTTGTTTTTTTTCCTTGGATAGGAATACATTATATAGATCAAAAACCAAAACAAGAAGAAAGTGCCCCTACAGCCGGGCCTCCCCTTGGAGACAAGATTTTCTTTATAGGTGCGCAACATTGGTGTAGGCCTTCTCAGTTTGGTTGTGACGTAACAGAAGAAGGTGTTAAAGATTGTCTCAAGGAAAGGAATGCTGACTGTCATGAATGGAAAAATAATGATAAAATATGTCCTTTAGGAGAAGAAGAAAATACATGTTGGTGCCCTGCGCAGAGTAATACGAAGTTCAGAGAGAAATGCGGATATGGATCAAAGCCTTTGTTGCAATGCGAGACACGTATTTCAATCACTCATCATATTAAATGTAAAGAGATAACGCGCCGACAAGATGTGTTTTTCATCGTCTATGATTTCCTCAGAGATCATTATAGCTCCCAAATGAAAAAAAT
>CAKQPF010000074.1 GCA_934256705.1 uncultured Prevotella sp. | reverse complement strand
TATAAGCGGTACCATGCATCCGCTCCGCGCGGTACCATCCGACCGCTATAACGGTACCATTGGAGCGATATTCTCAAATAATAAAATATCAACAGACAAAAACAAATATTTTTTTCTATTTTTGCCTTGTTTTTATCTATTGATATTTTATGTTTCCTCATTCTTCTTTCTTCATCTGGATGTCTATCTCACCACTTTGCGCATCGTTCCATCGCTGTAGCGGACGATATTGATGCCTCGCTGCATGGTGGAGACTTTCTTTCCGTCAGGAGTATAGATGGCGGTGACGGTGGCATTGGCGGTTTGCTTGACGCCTTCCACTTGCAGCACCGCGTCGTCTATGGCACGGAATTCCTTCGCATTCTTCCAGTTTGTCTTCGTAGTCTTGTAGTCTTCGAGGGATTCTGCCGGGACATACACGGTGGCATTTTGGATGAATGAAAGACAATATTCACTAAAATAAACTGGTTCCACAGCCCTATATATTACAGTGGTGAGAGCACTGGTAGCAGAAATGCCACTTGATTCGAGATATTTCAAAAGTGGAAGGCAGGTCAAGATGCTCAAGGTTCTCCATCTTGTAAAACGACCATCTATCTATATATTCAAAGCCTTCTGGTAAAAATAATTTCTTGATAAACTCATGATACCGTTTGGTCTCCAATACTCCTACAACAGGTTTGCTTATTACTTTGCCTTCCGAATTCAGGTCAGCTTTAGCCGGAATCCTGACTTCTCCATCTACTGTGGCGGCATTGGCATATACATCTAAAATAAACAAGCCCTTGGAAGTGGTCTCGACAGCCGGCGCTTCACTGTCTTGATAAGAGTAGGTGAATGAAGAATCGCAGTATAGGATTCCATTCTGATAGGTAAACTTCGGATTGTCCTTGATTATTATCTCTCCAGGATTCTGGAAAGAACGTCCTTCTACATGACGAAGGGATTTCGGAAGGATTATTTTACTTCCTGAGCAGTTATAATAAAGAGCTCGATCTGCAATGCCATAAATGCCTTCCGGCACTACAATCTTATTTGGAGCTGATTCGAAATTATTGGAAACAATCCAATCGGCAACAGTGCTTATGCCTTTTACATAAGAATTTTCAAGGAACTTTGTTCCATCAAAAGCGCCTTCTCCGATAAAATCAAGGTGAGACGGAATGTTCTCAATCTTCTCAAGGTCTGAGCACCATTGAAAGGCTGTTTCCTCTATTATCTTTATTCCATCAGGCAAAGTGACACCTGTAAGATTTTTAACATCGAAGAAAACATTGTCATGAATACCTATTACAGTGTATTGTTTCCCTTCCACCTCTATAGAGTTAGGGATAACGAAGTGACCGCTCACGACGGGTTTACCATCGTCGTCTTTTACTGATAACACCAAAGCGGTGTTATCATCATAATAAGAATACTTGACTTTATCGACATAATGATAGCCGATAAGGTTCTGCGCCTGTGCAGAAACAGCCCCGATCAGAGCGAGGATAAGGACGAGTAACGTGCCAAGAGCATTGGGGGGGGCACATCTTTTCCCTAAGAAAGAGGAACGGGAAGGATTTGGGTAAAACACTTTCATAATAGATTTACGTTTTAGTTTCGGTCTGCCACAGGCGACCGGCGGGATGAATAATGCAAGAACTGTGATGACAGCGCCGCCCGGCTATGCTGTGGCTCTTCGCCTTGCGGCACGCAGGAACAGCCTTGCCCTTTCCTGCGCCATCATCATTTGGATGGTGCAAAGGTAAGGAATTCGCTTGAAAAACTGTTGTATATTTCAATCGAATAATTGTATATTTCAATCAAATATGTCTGAATTTAAGAAAAATATGTATCAAAATAGGGAAAAAGCCCTCCTATTTTGATGATTTCCTTAAATCAACGAGCAATATTTATCAATTTGCATCCCAAAGCAGTTTCAATCTTTGCAATGGTCTGCATGGTGAAATTGTGGCGTCCCGTCAACCACTTTGATATTTCAGACTCTCGCTTGTGGAGCTGATTGGCAAAGTCTTTTTGAGTGATGTTCTTCGTTTTTAGAACCTCACTGATGCGCTCTGCTATTCCGAAAGAAAGTTCAAATTCTGCTTTCTGTTCCTCTGGAATAGTCGAGAGGCATTGTCTGAACAATTCATTCTGTACCATAGTTCTATTCTTTTATAATTCAAATGTAGCACTTTGTATATCAACTATCATATTCTTCTCGATAGTAATCCTTCCAGATTTCTGCGCTTTGAGCAGGACTTTGTCGAATGTCTGCAAATCCATCACATAACCACTCAACTTTTCATTCTCCTGATAAGTGCGAGTATTCTTCACTCCTCCATTGCCAAGTATCAGTATCTGGTCGGAAATCCGCAAACAATACAAACGTAGTTTGCGTGAATCAATGGCAAGAGCCTTTACATTATCATGCATTTTACCTTCATTACGAAAGAACCGTTCAAGTGCGCCCTTATCTATAATCTTGGAAATAGCCATAAGGATTACATTAAAATCCTTATTGTAAGTGGCATTATCCTTGAATTCATAAAGGAATTTCTCGAACTCGCTTTCTTCGTTTCCATCAAAGCAGATAGAGAACAAACCGACATTGTCATTCTGCTCTATTGTTTTCAATGATACTGTTACCATGTTTTTTTCTATTTGTTTGGTTGCAAAGTTAAGAAAAAAACAGCTCAAAAATTCACTTGTAAGTGAATTTTTAGCAATATTTCACTATTGTAGAACTAAAATGACAATAAAAAAAACCTCCCCGATCCCTCCCTAAAGGGACTTTCTTTAGTTAGTCTTGCCACTTGAGAATGATTCTGTAGTTTGATAATCTGACCGAAAACATAGAGAAAGCATACTCAAAAAATGAACGTAACTAAAGAAAGTCCCTCCAAGGAGGGGTTGGGGAGGGCTTTCTTCTGGTCAAGGGGACACTCCTATCCTACCCTGAACCCTACTTCTTCCACAGCAGCGCGGATGGCTTCATCGCTGGCTGTGCCTTCTACGTAAGCTTCTTTTTTCTGCAAATCCACGGTGACGGAGGTTACTCCAGCCACGCTCTTTATTGCCTTTTCGGCTGACATACGGCAATGATTGCAGGTCATGCCTTCGATTTTGTAAGTTTTCATATTGCTGTTGTTGATGGTTTCTGTATCGTGATGATGATGGTGATGCTTGTGAAGCACGAGAGCATTGAAGAGGAGAATGGCGAGAACAGCGATGCTTGTCCAGGTAATCCATGTAGGTTGCTCCATACAGCAGCTGTCTGTCATGCTTATTCCGCCAAGGAAATCGATGATTCCATTGAAATGAAGATAATCCACAATGTAGCCGAACGCTATCGAACCCACTATTATTGAGGCGAGATAGGCTATCAATGTGCGCGTGCCGAGCACCTTTCTGACCACAAGGATGGATGCCGCATTGCAGGCTGGACCTGCCATCAGGAGCACGAGGGCTGCGCCGGGAGTGAGTCCTTTCATCATCAATGCCACGGCAATGGGGATACTTCCCGTGGCGCAGACATACATAGGGATGGCTATGCACAGCACGAGAAGCATGGAAGCCCACGTGCTCTCATGGAACACTGCAAACCATTCGGTAGGTATTGCTATGGTGATGAATGCTGCTACGATGAGTCCGACGATGAGCCATTTGCCTATATCCTGCATCATCTCGACGAATCCGAAGCGCAATGCCTCGACTATCTTCTGCCAGAAGGTATGCGGAGCGTGGGCTTCATGGTCGCCACACGAGCATGAAGCGGCTTCGGGAGCATTGCATTGCAGTTCCTCTCCCTTGATTGTTGCGCCTCCAAAGAGGGCTGTCACGAGGGCTGCGATAGGACGTATCACGGCGAAAGGCAAGCCCATAAGTCCGTAAGTGGCAAGGATGGAATCGACTCCTGTCTGCGGAGTGGCTATAAGGAATGACACTACTGCGCCTTTTGACGCCCCTTCCTTGCGCAAAGACATGGCGGTAGGGATTACTCCGCACGAACAAAGCGGAAGCGGAATGCCCAAGAGGGCTGCATTGAGGACGGAGCGGAAGCCGTTCTTTGACAGATACTTGGCATAGAAGCCACCTGGAATAAAGGCATGCATCAGTCCTGCAAGGAGAAAGCCCAGGAGGAGATATGGTGACATGTCGCCTACTAAATGAATGAATTGGGACATAATAAATGAAGAATTAAGAATGAAGAATGAAGAATGGGCTGACGCCGTTGCTACATCTTTTATTTAGTGAAGAGTGAAAAGTGAAGAGTGAAAAGCGAAAAATCGCGCTGACGCGGTGGCGGTTTCCAACTCACATCAGCCGGTAATGCGGCTGACGCAGTGGCGGTATTTTGTTCTCATCTCTATTACCTATTCCCCAATAACTGCGTCAGCGCGATTTTTCACTGTTCACTTTTCACTATTCACTTTTCACTCTAAGGGCTTTATTTATTCAGATTTCCCATAGTAACCAGATTATTAGCCAAGGCATAGATGGTCAATCCGGCGAGGGAATGTATCTGCAGTTTGCGAGCAATATTGCGGCGATGGGTGATGACAGTGTTGACTGAGATGAAGAGATGATTAGCCACTTCCTTGTTTGACATACCCTGTACGAGGCAGATGATAATCTCTTTCTCGCGCTCTGAGATGCTTTCACCGCTATCCACGCTGCTTATCATCTTCGAGAGACGTGAGGAGACATCGTCAGCTTTGAGCCTTTGCTCCAGCATACGGATGGCTGGAATGAAGATGATATCCTCCACATTGCTGTGGTTTGTCAGCCAGTCCTCATTATTATATATATCATATAGGGCTGCGGTAAGCTGGTTGTTGACGTGCGCATCATGCGGAAGATACTTGATGATGATGTTCTTCAGCTCCAGGAACTTGCCGGCCGTGTCCTTGTGATGCTTTGAGAATACATCGACATTATAGTTCGGTTTCTGCTCGCCACGAATGAGAGACTCCACATAAGGGAAGAGAGTCTTTTCCTCATATTTCATGTGGAGATGGATATCATGTGAGTATTCGTCGAAGAGACGCAGGATAAGGAGGGCAAGATTGTCGCCCGTTCCCAGTATTTCCTCCAGCTTTCTGCGGATGGAAGGCAACTGATAGTCAAGGAAATAGCGATGGGATGCACGCAGATAAGCCAGCAATGTCTCCACCGAAATCCTCTCGTCGGTGCCTTTTGGGGCATATCCGTTGATGAGAAAGTTTACCACAGTAAGGAAAGTATGGCAATCCACGCCCTGCTCTGCGCACACCTCTGCCACCGTCTTGTCGCCGAAGCCGAGACGGATACCGAAGGCACTGAGTCCCTGTAGCATACTGTAATTGTCGCTGATGAGGTCGATCATCTTGTCATCAGCTTCATAGAGTTTCAGACTTTTCATCGTTTTTGTTTTGTTGTCTTGTTGTCTTGTTGTTTTGTTGCCTTGTTGCCTTGTCGTTAGTCTTTACATTCAACTAAACAACAAAACAACCAAACAACAAAACAACAAATCCCATTATCTGGGTGCAAAGTTAATAATTTTGGATGTAAATGCCAATCATTATTATTAGGTATTATTGACTTTTTGGCATTTTCTTATCATAACTTTATGGTAGTCATGTAATAAAATTTAGGTAATACTATGCAAAAAGATGTTTTACAACACTAATTTCTGTGTATTGCAAGCTTCATTTTTTCGCTTTACCTTTGCATCCGAAACAAGAAAATATAGACAAAAAAGATGAAAAGAGTATTATCATTACTAATCTTTATCTGCGCTTTCGCCACGCTTGAAGCACAGGAACTGGACGGCATGACCGGCGCTACGAAGCATTTTTCCGACACCACAAAGGTGGCAAAAGCACTCAATGCCTTGTCAAGACTGTCGCTTGGGGGATATGGCGAGGCTGTTATGACACGAAATTTCTTTAGCCAAAGTTTCAATAGATACAATGCCCCGGAGCGTTACAAGAAGGATAAAAGTCACGGACGCTTTGATCTGCCTCATGTAACGCTCAACTTGGGCTACGATTTCGGTAAGGGCTGGACACTCGGAAGCGAGATAGAATTTGAGCATGGTGGCGCTGAGACCGCCGTGGAAATGGAGGCAGAAGAGTCCGGCGAGTATGAAGCAGAGACTGAAAAAGGCGGCGAAGTGGCGCTGGAGCAGTTCTGGATCAATAAGGAATTTTGGAAAGGTAAGTTTAATGTCAAGGCTGGTGAAATCATAGTGCCTGTAGGCTACACCAACAATGCGCACGAACCTCTCAATTTCTTCACCTGCTACAGACCTGAAGGAGCCACATACGTATTGCCAAACACATGGCATCAATTAGGTATCTCCCTATGGGGAAGGCTGAAAGACTGGCGCTATGAGGTGCAGTTTCTCTCTGGATTAAATTCGGAAAGTTTTACTGCAGAGGACTTTGCGCATAGCGGCGCCACAAGTCCTTACGAGTTTAAGGTGGCAAACTGCTACGCTGGCTCAGCGCGAATAGACAATTATTCCATCCCTGGCTTGCGCTTTGGCATAAGCGGTTACTATGGATATACGTTCCGCAATTCGCTCAAGACGCCTGGCGCCTCTTACGATGACGTGACCGGAACGCTTGCTATCATATCCAGCGACTTCCAGTTGAAGCGATGGAACTGGATAGTACGTGGCGGTATTGACTACGCTTATCTCTCGGATGCCGACCGTATCTCGGAGTATAACAAGGCAAACTCCACGCACCATAAGTATCAGGATGGCAATCCTTTCCACAATACCAACATTGCAAGCAATGCTTTAGCTTACTTTGTGGAGGCTGGTTACGACGTCTTCTCACAGTCATCAAAACTGAGAGGCAAGCAGAAATTCTACCTCTTCGGTCGCTTTGAGCATTACAACTCTATGGCTTCTGGCACTTACAAGAGCCAATACAGATACTGCGCACCTTATATATATACTGGGGGATTCAATTATCATCCTATCAAGCAGGTGGTAATCAAGGGCGAATACTCATACAGGTCTTTCAAAAAGCCTAACAATAACGGGCTTAAAAGCGACAGTCCGCTCTATGTTCAGCCTTACAACAATGAGCCGAGCATCAGTCTCAGCATCGCTTATCAAGGTTGGTTCCTATAAAAAAGGCGCACTGCAGCACCCCACAATGGCACTATATCTCAAGGAGCCGCCACTGTGCCAACGGCTTTTACCGTTGGTTTATAAAAGAAAGAAATACCAAAAAAAATAAAAAAAAACAACAATGAAACACATCAAGAATTATTATGTAGCACTCGCAATGATGGGTGCAGTGCTTTGTGGAGGTCTTACCTCCTGCTCAGATGACGATGACGTAGACACAGTAGTGGTGAAAGGCACCCAAGAAGCCCTCGATGCAGCCTGCAAACAGTGGAAGATTGCGCGTGCCGACTGGGAGAAATCTGAGGCTTTCCTCTTTGGTGCTGCCGACGAATATTCCATCGATCCACATACTGATACATGGCCTGTAGATCAGGCTGCCCTCGCCAATGTACTGAGAGATAACAGCATCATGTCAGACATCGAGAACAAAGTAAAGCAGCTCAACTCTGGTCTCCTCGGCTATCACGGCATAGAATACGTGCTCTTCCGTGAAGGAAAGGCGCGTGATATCAGCCAGTTTACTGACTTGGAGTATAAATATGTATGCGCTGTAGCTAAAGATCTCTATCAGGCTACCTGCGTATTGCAGACCACTTGGGACGGTTCAAAGAGCGGAAGCCGCTACAATGAAACCGTAAACTACCTGAAGTCACACACATCCCTCAATGATGACGGCGATGTAACCGACGGTACCTTGAGCTACAAGAACTTCGGTGAAGGCTTCAAGAACACGCCTTCTGAGGACTATAAGAGCAATCTCGACGCCACAATCCAGATTATCGAGGGCGCAAGAGACATCATCAGCGAGGTATCAGGCTCAAAGATCGGCTTGCCATGGTCTGGCCAGGACGACTCTTACATCGAGTCTCCATACGCTCACAACTCCATCATTGACTTCTATGACAACATCGCTGGTTGTAAGAATGCACTGTATGGACAGTTTGATGCCACCTCTCCTACCGAGAATTCACTTCTCTATTTCTGCCTGAATTCCGACAATACTACTCTCAAGAGCCAAGCACAGAAGGTACAGTCCACCCTCGATGAGGCTCTCAGCAAGATAAACAGCATGAAGGCTCCTTTCGCATTGAACTACACAGATGCGTCCGTAAAGGCCGCCATTGACGCGCTCAATGCACTCGATGAAGCCCTCGACGCTATGGAGTCCACGCTGAAAGGCTACGCCGGAAACACTACAGTGGAGGCTCAGTGCAAGGAAATCAACGCCAATTATGTGAACAATGTAGTGGTAAAGACATACACATTGCTCTGCGACGAGGCTGAGAAACTCTATAACAGCATCAAGAACATCAAGAAATAAACCTGACCTTTCAAGGCAGAAAGAGACATTTCTGTCTCTAAAAGAACAAGATTCCGTCACTTATGACATAAGAAAGAAAAAGATATCAATAGGATTCATGTGTTGTTCTGTTGTCTTGTGGCTTGGAGGTTTGGTTGTATGCAACAACTAAACGACAAGACAACTAAACGACAAAACAACAAGACGACAAGACAACATCTACCCTATTGATATTCTTTTCCTTGGAAAACAACATATTAGACTCTTGCAATATTAAAACAACAAACAACTATGAAGAAGCAAAACATCATCCTTCCTGCCATGATGATGGCAGTGATGGGAATGGCATCATGCAGCGATGACAATGCTAATGGCAAGTCATGGAACATCGGCGATGCCACAGAAATTGACTATCCGGAGGATTATTTCACCGGAGGACAATTAGGAACGACGACGAATAACTCATCCACAGCATACAAGCAGCCGTCTCTTGCCGTGGAGAATGCGGGCATGGCTACTGCCTTCAACGAAGGTGAATACTTCTTTGAGAAGGACTTCAACACCAACACCTCCGGTCCTTTCAAGGGTCTCGGCCCTGTATATGTACGCCCTGGATGCCTCTATTGCCACCCTGGATATGGTCATGGAGCACGCCAGAACTCATATTCCGCCAAGATGCACCGCAATGGTTACCTCCTCGTCATCTACGACAAGAAGACCAATGCCTACATCCGTTCAGTGGCAGGTATGCCTCAGACCGCTGCGGTAGCGCCGTTCAAGGCTCCTATCGACGAGTCTGAAATCCGCATAAAATGGAACAATTACACCGACGAATGGGGAAACAAGTTTGATGACGGCGAGTCTTACGACCTCACTTACCCTGAAGTGACCATCCCTGCATCTGCCTATTACGCTCCTGTATATGTGCAGCGTGACGGCAAAGACGTGGAAATCACAGCGGCAGAATATAATGACAACATCGACATCCGACTGGAATCCACCATCGGAATCTACGGTACGGGATTGCTGGATGCCATCTCCGAGGAAGACATCACTGCACAATGGAAGGCTGAATCACCATACGTAACGCTCAATCCTGCCATGTGGGACCAGACTACTGACACATGGAAGAGCTACTACAGCAACAGTGTTCAGGGCGATGGCACCAAGTATGTGCGCCGCTTTACCTACGCATTGAGCCGCGGTCCGCTGATGGATGCCGCAGGAGCGAATGCCATCTGGAACATCACCAACGTGACAAGACCTGACCGTCCTTACCATTATCTCGACCTTGCAGGCAAATACTACGCTGAGAAATCATCCAAAGACCCTGACGTTCAGGCTGGTTTCACGGAATACATCAACAAGGTGGATCCTGACAAGAAGCATCCTGAATGGCACACAGGCGACCTGGAAAGCGACATAAAGACTTACCTCACGAGCAAGAAAATCGATGCCGAGATGACCACAGAGCAATACAAGAAGCTCATGATATGGCATCGCGGACTGGCTGTTCCGGCTGCCCGTAACACCACTACCGAGGACTTCAAGGCAGGAAAGAAGCTCTTCTCCGAGATCGGATGTGCCTCTTGCCACCGTCCTACATGGACTACAGGCGAGGACAACATAAAGGATCCTAACCGTCTCTTCACCAATTCCGACATGCCTCGCTATCCTCATCAGAAGATATGGCCTTACACCGACATGGTGCAGCATCGTCTCTTTATGAAGAATGACATACGCACTGGCTGGTGTCGTACCACTCCTTTGTGGGGAAGAGGTCTGGCAAGCAAATGCGGAAGTGGCGCTGAGCGCCTGCATGACTGTCGTGCTCGCACCGTGATAGAGGCGATAATGTGGCATGGATGCACCAAGGAAGGTGGCAAGAGCGATGCCTACAACGCAGTGAAGAAGTTCCGCAAGCTCAGCAAGAAGCAGCGTGAACAGGTGGTATATTTTATAGAATCAATATAAAGGGTTGTGGGTTATGGGTTGTGGGTTGTGGGTAAATTGGAATTAAGTCAATAATACCGACAACCGACAACCAACAACCGACGACCTTCAACCAACCAGAAATGAAAGTTGTTTTAAATAATAGAGTTGTTATATTATCCCTATACATACTGTTGATAGTATGTATGGGGATTGCAACGATAATGGGAAATGCCGATGAAACCGTGGATATTTACGGTTCATGGTGGTTCTCCTGCCTGTGGGGACTTCTGACATTATGCTCCATTTTCTATCTTGTCAGCAAGAAGATATACAGACGCGTGGCTGTGGCTGCGCTGCATATGTCGTTCGTTGTGATACTGATAGGAGCGCTTACCACGCGCCTTACCTCAGCGGAAGGCACGGTGCATCTGCGCACGGGCGAGGATGTGACAGCGTATATGGACAAGGACAGCGTGGAGCATCAGTTGCCTTTTACCATGCGTCTGACAGATTTCCAAATACAATATTATCCCGGCACAGACGGTATAATGGACTACAAGGCGGAGATAAACGTGAAAAAGTCCGATGAAACCGCCAAAATCAGCGTTTCGATGAACAACATCGGCAAGGCGGAAGGCTACCGTTTCTATCAGTCGTCCTACGATTCCGACTCCCAAGGCACTGTGCTCATCGTGGCATACGACCCTTACGGCATTGCCATCACATACACCGGCTACCTGATTCTCTTCGCAAGTCTGGTATGGACACTGCTTTCCCGTCAGACGAAGATGCGCCGTTACTACCGCATTGCCACCAAGGCGGCGGTGGTTTTCCTCATGCTTTTCTCGATGGTTCCTGGCGTAAAGGCGCAGGAGGGCATCACGAGGATCGACCCGAAGATTGCCGATGAAATGGGGGAAATCGCCGTTTTGTACAATGGACGCATCTGTCCGCTGAACACACCCGCCACTGAGTTTGTCACAAAGCTATGCGGCAAGAGCAGCTGGAACGGCTTTTCCGCCAATGAAATCTTCGCCGGCTGGATGATATACTACACCGAATGGGAGACGCAGCGCATCATAGAGGTGAAGAGCGAGGCAGTGCAGAGGCTGATAGGAATATCTGACAGATGGGCTTGCGTGAAGGATTTCTACAATGCGGACAATTCATACAAGCTCTCAGGAAAGAGCAACGACACAAGCATACCTGAGTCTGAGCGCAAGGCAATCCGCGATGTGGATGAGAAGATACAGGTCATCACGATGTTCTACAACAGCGAGATGCTGCATATCTTCCCGCTGTCTGACGGCAAAAGCCTGAAATGGTACACACCGGGAAGCACGGATCTGCCGCAGGGAGTGGGCGGAGCGGAGTTTCAGTTTATCAATCATGCGATGGACTATCTCGTGAAATACATCCTTGCAAATGACGTCGAGGGTGCTAAGGGCATCATTTCGAAGATTGGTCTTTACCAGAAAGACAAGGCTGGGAAGGTGCTTCCCTCTGCCTTTGAGATAAGGATGGAGATAGCTTACAATAGTCTTCACTCTGCCCGCTGGGTGACATTCCTCTGTCTTGCCTTGGCTTTTGCATTCTGCTTTCTTTCATTTCGCAAGGCGGAAAGCAAATGGTTGGCGCGTCTTTCCACCTATTATATAATAGGTCAAACGGCATTTCTCACCGTGATGCTGGCTCTGCGATGGTCTGTCAGCGGACACATACCATTGAGCAATGGCTATGAGACGATGCTTTTCATGGCGTGGGCGGTGCTCGTCATCACGCTGGCAGTAGTGCGTAAAGCACCGATATTCCGTGCATTCGGTCCGATAGTGTCATCTCTGTGCATGCTTGTCGCCACGCTTGCCACAGGAAGTCCTCAGGTGACACCGCTGATGCCGGTGCTTCAGTCGCCGCTGTTGTCGGTGCATGTGGCACTTGTGATGATGGCTTATTCGCTCTTTGCGGTGGTGGCACTAATTGCTATGCGTGCGATATGGCTTTGCCGGAAGGGCGAAACGATGGAATCAGAGCGTCTCAGTGCCCTATCCCGTCTGTTGCTCTATCCTGCTGTAGCTCTGCTTGCCGGTGGTATCTTCATCGGAGCGGTGTGGGCAAACGTGTCGTGGGGCACGTATTGGTCGTGGGATCCGAAGGAGACATGGGCTCTTATCACGCTCCTTGTCTATGCCATACCGCTTCATGAGACGCCTTTAGACAGTCCTGCACATCCGCAGCGGTACCATCTTTATGTCCTTTCTGCATTCCTTACTATCCTGATGACTTACTTTGGGGTTAATTACTTTCTGGTGGGGATGCATTCTTATGTGGGGTAGGAGGCCCCCGAAGACCCCCTCTTATCCCCCTGTAAGGGGGAGGCTATATAGTAATTGCTTGCTTGTGGAAATATCTCAAAGAATAATATTTGAAACGAACTCAAGCAGTCTGTCCCTATATAGCCTCCCCCTTACAGGGGGATAAGAGGGGGTCTTGGGGCTTTTGGGGTCTTCCTTTACTTCACCACCTTAACCGTCTTTCCCCCAACTCTGACGATATTGACGCCGCGCTGCATCTTTTCGAGTCGCTTGCCCTGCAGGTCGAAATACTGCGGTTTGTCGTTTGTGGAGTCTATGAGTGGCTTGATGCTGGAGAACTTCTTGTATGTGAAGTAACCGTCATTACAGTTTGCGCACTCCTGTCCAGTCTTGTTCTCATCGTATGCAATGGCTCCCTTCAGGGCTTTGCACCATCCAAACATTTTATAACTTTCCGTTACATTATTGGCAACAAACTTTTCGCTCGCATAAATGGTGGTGAGAGAACTGCAAATACTAAACATATTTCGCATTCTTGTAACCTTTTCTGTATCAAAGCTGGACAGGTCAAGAGTAGTGAGACTTTTGCATTCACTGAACATATAACTCATTTCTTTAACATTCGATGTATTAAAATTCGTTACATCAATCGATGAGAGACTGTTACATTCACTGAACATACTACCCATATCTGTCACTTTCGACGTATTGAAATTTGAGAGATTGATAGAAGTGATGTTAAAACACTTTTCAAACATACAATTCATATCCGTCACATTCTTAGTGTTGAAATTAGATAGGTCGAGTGAGGTGAGGGATTCACACTTAAAGAACATTTTTTCCATATTCGTTGAATTCTCCGTATTGAAAGAAGAAACATCGAGAGAGGTGAGAGAGCAACAATTGGAAAACATTGCTTTAGAATTAGTAACCTTCTCTGTATTGAACTTTGACACATCGAGTTTTTTTAGGGCAGTACAATTACTAAACATATATACCATATTCGTTACTTCAGATGTGTTCAAATATTCAAGACCTTCAATTTCTTCCCCTCGATAATTAGAAAACCAATAATGGCAGCTTGTAGGTCTTGCATCAGCGAAAGAGGGTTCGAAGACTATCTTCTTGATATCTTTTACAACATTGTACCATCCCGGGATTGCATAATCTTTATTCATCTCATAAGCACCTTCAGGCTTTGCGGCATCATACTTGAAGGTGAGTGTGCCGGTGGTGGAATCGAATACTGCGTAGGCTTCAGGAGACTGCGCTTTGACGGCAGTGCTGCATACTGGCAGGCACATGAGGATAAGCAGCATCAGTTTGATGGCATGTGAGAGAGATGTGTGTAGATTTGTTTTCATAACGTGTTTGTTTTTTTATTATGGTTAAACATTCAGTGGATTGTCGTCTCTTAGTCTTTTGCTTGGATTTGGTCGGGGAATGGTTTCTGTTAGATTCCGATGGTGCAAATTTATATAAAATTTTCGAATTATAAGCCAGTAAAATAAAAAACTAGAATGATTTCCCCCGAATTGTGCG
>CAKQPF010000073.1 GCA_934256705.1 uncultured Prevotella sp. | reverse complement strand
GAACGTTAAGCTGCTATCGTTTCGTCATAATATGAGTACGGCAAACCTACCTGAGTAGTTACAAAAAGTATTAACAATAGTTAAAAACCTATCCTTTTAAAGGGCTTATACCTCATTTGAAAGCATTATTTGGGTTGTAGGTTGTTGGTTTGTTGGTTGTTGGTTGTAGGTTGTTGGTAGTATCGTATAATCTAACCGACAACCAACAACCAACAACCTAAAACAATGTCTTTCTTTGTTTTTCTCTATTGATATTTTACACTTCCCCACGGTAGTGAGGACTGAGGGACTATTTATAGCTTGCGAAAGTTGAGCTATGCTTAGAAATTCACTCCAAGATTGAGAGTGAGAGCTCTGTTGCGACAAGTAGTAAACTCATCATCGCGGATGTTGGCGAGACCAAGGTCGTAGTTGAGTTCAAAATAGAACATATCATACTGCATTCCGCAACCGATTTTCATACCGGCATCAAAGTGGTGGAACATATTCTTGTAGGAGCTCTCAGACGTGAGAGCATCATAATCCTTAATCTTTCCGCTGATGCCGTAAGCGATATAAGCACCGAGGTATGGCTGGATGGAGATCTCATCATCGAGCTCATACATATACTTGAATGCAAAAGGAACCTCAAGATAGTTGAGGCGATACTTTATGTCTGTTCTGCCTATGTCAGCCTTGCCACCTTTCTCATTATAGTAGAGACCAGTCTCAAGGAAGAGAGGAATGCTATTAGAGAGACTAAAACCTGCTGCGACACCAAAATTGAGACCTGTCTTTGCGCTAAAGTCGAAGTCTTTCTCATCGGTGGAGATAGTAGTGAATGAAGGACCGATGCGGAATCCGAAATATACGTCGTCGTAACCAAACATAGAATGGCTATAGTTTGACCTGCTATTGTAGGAATACTGATTGCTGCTACGGTAATTCTGGGCAGTGGAAGGCATTATGGCAAGGAAGCCTAATAATGCTGCGATGATGATTTTCTTCATAGTCTTATTTGTCTTTATTTTTTGTTCACAGTCTAAATTTCCGTGCAAATATACTGCTTTTATTTATAATAATGTAACAGGACGCAACAAAAATATATAAATTTCACACTTTTATTATCTTATTACTGAAAATTTGCATGTGATATAAGTAGGTGTGAAAAAATGTATGTTTATGTTTTTAGGTAGAGGGAGGGGATGTGTAATACGTAATGCATAATTCATAATTCATAATTCATAATTGAATTGCTTGCATGGACGAGATCTAATTACGCATTATGAATTATGCATTATGAATTATGAATTATAAAAATGTTATGCAGTTTCTTTCTTACAATAAATGTTTTTATTAACTTTGTACGCAGAAAAAATGTAATGAAATATGCGTGAACTGAAAATTGGAATATTACAACAGCATAATACCGGCAGTAGGGAGCAGAATATGACACGCCTCGCTGAAGGTATAGTGGACCTCGCACGTCGTGGGGCGCAACTCGTGGTTCTTCAGGAGCTGCACAACTCTTTGTATTTCTGTCAGGTGGAGTCAGTGGATAATTTCGACCTCGCAGAGCCGATACCTGGACCTTCAACCCGATTCTATGGAGAATTGGCAAAGGCACTGGGCATCGTCATTGTGACTTCTCTCTTTGAAAGACGTGCTCCTGGACTCTATCACAACACTGCTGTGGTGATAGAAAAGGATGGCTCTATCGCTGGAAAATATCGCAAGATGCACATTCCTGACGACCCTGCTTACTATGAGAAATTCTATTTCACTCCTGGTGACCTCGGATTTCAGCCGATAAATACCAGCGTAGGACGTCTCGGTGTGCAGGTGTGCTGGGATCAGTGGTACCCGGAAGGGGCGAGGATGATGGCGCTTGCAGGGGCGGAAATCCTCATTTATCCTACGGCTATAGGATATGAGAGCACCGATACTCCACAGGAACAGCAGCGTCAACGCGAGGCTTGGACCACCGTGCAGCGAGGACATGCCGTGGCAAACGGACTGCCTGTAGTAGCGGTGAATAGGGTGGGATATGAACCTGATCCAAGCGGTATGACAAATGGCATACAGTTTTGGGGCTCCAGCTTCGTGGCAGGACCGCAAGGCGAACTGCTCTATCGTGCCTCTGACAGAGAGGAAGAGAGCGTGATAGTAGCCATTGATATGGAGCATAGCGAGCAGGTGCGTCGCTGGTGGCCGTTCCTTCGCGATAGGCGAATCGATGAATTTGGCGACCTCACCAAGCGCTTCCGTGACTGATAACTGACAATTCCCACAGGTCTCGCAGATTGATATGGATAAGGAGACTTTTCTACTCTTTGTCTATTGTAAAACTATGCGTAATCTGTGGGATATTTATTTGTAGAACTTACCTATTATTTCTTGCACAAAACAGTAAATGGTAAAGCTTTATTGAAGCAGATGTGCAAATAGGACAAAATGATAATCTAAGGCAATTATGGCAACAAAGAAGACTGCACAGCAACAGCAGTATGAAGCGGTGATGGCTGAACTGCGAGCAAAGCAGTATAAGCCCGTCTATCTTCTCATGGGTACGAGTGTGGGAACGGAAAGTTATTACCTCGATTCCATCTCCGACTATGTGCTGCAGAATGTGCTGAAAGAAGAGGAAAAGGATTTCAACCAGTCGCTCTTCTATGGTTCCGATACTTCGATGAAGCAAGTGGTGGAGCAGTGCAAGCGTTATCCTATGATGGCGGAAAGACAGGTGGTGGTATTCCGTGAAGCTCAGCAGACGAAGGATTTTGATCTGCTGGAGAAATATGTGGCAAATCCTAATCCGTCCACTCTTCTCGTGATATGTTACAAAGGGTCGGTGGATGGAAGAAAAAAACACGTCGGGCAATTACAGAAAATCGGACGCGTCGCTGCGTTCGCTCCGCTGCGCGATTGGGAACTGTCTCCTTTCATCACGCAATATGTTCGGGAGAAAGGTGCGAGCATTGATGTCAAGGCAAGCGCAATGATTGCCGAACATGTGGGTAGTGATCTGAAAAGACTGATTTCTGAAATCGACAAAATTCTCGTGACTTTTCCTCCTGGCGCAGCAATGGCAATAAATCCGGAACTGGTGGAGCGATGCGTGGGAGTCAGCAAGGATTTTAATGGCTTCGAACTTCGCACTGCTATTGCTAAGCATGATGTGGAAAAAGTCAACCTTATCGTCAAGCACAAACTCAGTGATCCAAATTCCAAAGACATGTTTCCGATGCTTAGTCTGATATTCGGATATTTCCAAAATCTGATGATTGCATTCTATGCTCCGGCGCCTCGAAATGCGTCTGCCATTATGTCATACCTCGGACTTAGTTCGGAGTGGGCAACTAAGGATTATGTCGAAGGAATGAGATACTATTCTCCGATGAAAACTTTGCTCATCATTGATAAAATCAGAGAGGTGGAAGGCAAGTTGAAAGGCCTCGATGCGACAGCGAATACTCCGAAAAGTGACCTCATGAAAGAGCTCTTCTTTTTCATTCTGCACGATTGATTCGTGGTCTCTTTTTCCGGAAAAGCAAAGGCGGGCATAAGGAATTATCCTTCAGAAATCAGAAGTGAAGTCTCCTGGAAATCCATAGTGAAGATGTCGGGATTCTATGGTGAAGACATCAGGAAATGATGTCGGAAATATTGGAAATACATACTGAAGACAACTGGAAATAACAGTTGGAATATCGGGAGAACAGAGGTGAAAACTTTGCACTGAAGATGAAGATTTTCGTCAGCAAAGAGTGGGGGAGCAAGACCGGAAAAGGGAAGGCATTGATGAGCGAATAGCGAATCAGAGTGGCGAAAGATGGAGTGGGGGACAGAATGAAATGAGCGCAAAATCGCAATGAAACAATAGGTGTCGTGATTGGAAAGCATGGCTTTCCAATCACGATTTTTCTTGTCCGTCTGGCTGATCATTTCGCTTGGTTGGTTTGGATTTTATGGTGATGAGAAAGTAAAGGGAAATGGTGTTTAACATTTATTAAGGGCGTTTCGGTGGCAAAAGAAGGCTAAAAGCGTGCGATTTTCGTCGCCAGATGGCTGGAAAAATGAGAAAAAGGCAGTAATTTCTTCGTTTTTCCGCTAAAAACGGAGCGTTTCGTGGAGGCAATTTTTAGGGTTTAAATGCTCATTTTCAGTGGGTTTACCCATTTTTACCCCTCACGAGAATCGAAAATTTGAAAGCAAACGAGCAGATGTACGCAAATTTTAAAACCTCGCAAATCTTGCAATGGTGGGGTGGTTGTAGTGTTTAGATTTACATATTTTAAGGTTTACATTTCTTTTCGATTTTGTTATATAAATATTAAAACATAAATTCAGTTGTTGAAATTTATAATAATAGAAGGGTGATATTTATGAAATTTCGATATAAAAATCTATATTTCAAAATATGAATATTCAAATTCTGAAATTTATATTCACTGATATTTGTAAGTAAAATAATTGTTGTAAATGCTGAAAATCCAAGTATTTAGCCTTTGTCTGTTGAAATATTACAATAAAAAGGCAAAGGAAATTGAATGTAAAATGCTGCATATTGCCATAAATACGTGAATATATCACATAACTAATTGAGGAATACCCAAATAATTATATTATGCGGTTAAAGTTGAAGATAGATGCGATTTTGATTTGTAAAATCTAAATTCATGCTGTAGCACCGCATTACATTGCTAAAGATTTCTAAATTGTAAAATCGTAAAATTAGATTTATAAATATATAATGCAAAAATTTTCTCAACATTTGTTGTGTATAAGAAAAAAAATATTTACCTTTGTAAAAGTTAAGAAAATTGCCAGATTTGGCCCAGAAAATGCTGAAAATGGAGAAAAATCCGAGGACGATGGATTTCTGATTCCGAGATTTTCTCATCGAAAAAGGAGGGTGTACCCTCCCCAATTAAAGCGGATTTCCTTGCGAAATTTTTGACCATCGGAAAATTTCTTCCGAATAATCGTCTTGCTTCGTCAGCGTCTTCCGACAATGGCGAGTCTGGTCTTCGTCTTTAATGCCGGAGTCCTTGCTCCGTAATCGCTGAGAAATCACTCCGAGATCAGTCATCCATAGTGGCACGATTAGTCATCGATTCTGAAATGATTAGTCATCAGCAGTGATACGGTTACTCACCCATCACTTTGGGATAAGGCACATCTTGCAACAAGTTTTTAGTCCGGAAATATTAACATCAGATTTTATCTCCGACACGATTCCTTTCCGTTTCCGACCTTGGGATTATGTTCGGGCAAGAGATACAGATCGCATACATTATTTATATATATAAGAGATGAAAGAAAGAATAAGACAGCTGATGGAAGCTCAGCACATGAACCAGCAGACGTTCGCCCAGTTGACCGGAATAGGTGCAGCTTCTTTGTCGAGTATTTTCAATGGAAGAACGGAGCCTACTCTTCGTCATGTCGAGGCGATAAGGAAGAAGTTTCCCAACATCAACCTCGATTGGTTGCTGACAGGATCGGGCGGTATGTTCGTTCCTGCTTCTACTCCTGACGACGCTTCCTCTTCTTCCATGGACAATGCGAATGGAGCAGGCAAGAACGGGACTGACATTTTGGCAGAAGGGATGCTGGATTTCGGTTCGGAAGACGAGGCTTATTCCGCTGTCCAGTCATCCGTTTCATCCTCCAATTACAACGCCTCAAAGTCGGCGATGCGCCAGAATTCCCCGGTTTCACATCAGTCTCATTCCTCCCGTCAGCCAGTCATCGCAATGCAGTCTTCCCCTTCCAGGAGGATAACGGAAATCCGTGTCTTTTATGATGACCAGACATGGGAGAGCTTTGTGCCGAAGAAGTAAGTGACGGTAAAAAAATAAATCCAACTGTACGGTTGAAATTACCCAATACGCCCCGAAGGGGCAATAGCTCTTTGCCCAGGGCATTGCCCTGGGTATTACGATGAATGATACCAACGCCCTGCAAGGGCAAAAGCATTATACACAATGAGTCTGTTACGCTTTTGCCCTTGCAGGGCGTTGGTATTCATGCCATTATAACCCAGGGTGTTGCCCTGGGCTATGAGCTTTTTGGGCCTTCAGCCCGTTTCAACCGTACTGGTCGATTTATTTTTTCACCGTCACAAAGTTTTGTACCTAATTCCTTACATATTATAAAAAAAAGTATTACCTTTGTACTCGATTGTGCTTGAAAGGTCATAGTGACAAACAGTTAGCAGGTTTTCATGGTAATTACATACGGATTATTCCCTCGTTTCGTCGCTTTATGGCTGCAATATTAGTGAAGCGTAGTAAAAAAATACAAAGAATAATGCAATCAGAACAGATTACACGAGTAGTATTGACTGGCGGTCCATGTGCCGGAAAGACCACTGCGGTGGCGCAAATAGTAGATCATTTCTCACGTCTCGGATATAAGGTGTTTACCGTTCCGGAGATTCCTACGATGGTGACAAAGATAGGATGGAGCTATCTTACCGATAACGAGGAATTCTATTATTACGGTGAGAAGATGATATTGGAGCTCCAGCTCGAAATGGAGAACAAGGTGATGCGCTTGGCCGAGACCATAAAAGACCAGCCTTGCCTCGTGGTATGCGACAGAGGACTGATGGATATCTCCACTTATGTGTCGGAAGAGATATGGGCAAAGATGTGTGAAGAGGTGGGGATGACTTCCTCGCAGATGCGCAGAAGGTACGATGCAGTGCTCCATCTTCTCAGTGCGGCGAACGGCACTGAGGAGTGTTACACCACAGCCAACAATGCCCAGAGATACGAGAAGGCGGACGAAGCAGGACTTGCCTTTGCCCGCGAGCTGGACAGAAGGCAGGCGAAGGCTTGGGAAGAACATCCTTGCGTGCGTGTAATAGAGAATGGATTGGATTTTGATGCCAAGATGAACAAGGTGATAAAGGAATTGGAGAGCATCCTCGGATAGGACAAAACGATTATCACGACCCTCTCTCCCCTATGTTATCGCCTTCGTTTTCCTTGTCGTTTTCCGATTGGTTGACAGGACATATTCCAGGAATAATATTAAGGTACGTTTTAGCGTAACTACTTATAACATCTATATAATAAATAAAGAACAATGAAAAAGCTTATTTTTTCAATCGCTACAGTTCTCTCATGCGGACTTCTTGCAAGTTGCGGAACTGCAGGCAACACGGGTAACACAACACAAAACAATGGCACAGCAGATCTTCTCGGTGCCGTAGCAAGTAACATCATCGCTGGTCAGACAGGAGTCAATGCCAATACTGTGGCTAATGCCGGCAATATCCTCGGCAACATCATCTCCACTTTCGGCAGCGACATCAGCACCAACAAGTCTTCCCTCGTCGGCACATGGACTTATGAGAAGCCATGTATCCAGTTTGAGAGCGAGAGCCTTCTTGCCAAGGCTGGCGGCACTCTTCTTGCCAATAAGGTGGAGGACAAGCTCGCATCTTATTATCAGAAGATAGGCATCAAGGCAGGAAACTGCAAGTATGTCTTTGAAAAGGACAACACAGTGAAATATACCATCGGCGGAAGAACATATCAGGGCACTTACTCTTTCGACTCCAAGAAGCGTCAGGTGACCATCACTTCTGCTCTCGGCACCAGCGTTACAGCCTATGTCAGCATCTCTGGCAGCCACATGGGTCTCACTTTTGATGCAAGCAAGCTCCTTACTCTGCTTCAGTCAGCTTCCGCAGCATCATCCCATCTCGGCACTATCTCTGCCCTTTCCAGCAGTTATACTGGCATGAAGGCAGGTTTCCAGTTCAAGAAGTAAATCTGATTGGTGGTTGTCTTGTTTGACATAAAAACACCAATGTAGAAAAATATGTGAACTGTACGGTTGAAATTACACAATACGCCCTGCAAGGGCAAAAGCATTATACACAATGAGTCTGTTACGCTTTTGCCTTTGCAGGGCGTTGGTATTCATGCCATTATAACCCAGGGTGTTGCCCTGGGCTATGAGCTTTTTGGGCTTTCAGCCCGTTTCAACCGTACAGTTCGCCACCTTGTTGGTATCAGTGAATCCTCATTCTTACCCAGATGCAGTGGGGAATGAGGCGCCATAATGCGACGAGGATGCGGTAACGCCAGTCCACGGTGATGATGCTCTTGCCTCGCTCTATGCCTCTTATGATGTCCCGTGCCACGGGTTTCACGTCGAGCTGCATAGGGTATGTGGCACCGCTGATGAGGGGCGTGCGGACGAAGCCTGGGCGAATGTCGTGGATCTTTATGTTATGGATGCGACGGATGGTGCATAACTGTGTGAGGCATTCCATGTAATGGTTTACGAATCGCTTGGTGGCGGAGTATGCAGGTGCGGCTCCCAGTCCCTTTGTGCCGGCTATACTGCTGATTACTGCGATGTGTCCTTCCTTGTCGGGATGCTCAGAGAAGTAATGGAACATGGTGTCCACCATGCGAGTCACTCCCATAGCGTTGGTATCGACGGTGAGCAGTTCCTTGCAGATGTCGAGTTCGGCATTCTGCCATCCTATTCCGCTGCTGTGGAAATACATGTCGATGCCTCCCATTTCCTCTATCATGTCAAGGAGGATGCCGGGCGCATCGTCCCTCGTCACGTCGATCTGGCGTGATGTGGTGATGTTCTCTGATAGGGATGTGAGGTCGTCGAGCAGTTCCTGCCTTCTTCCTGCCACTCCCACTTGCCAGCCTTTCTCAGCCAGTAGCAAAGCCACTTCGCGCCCTATGCCCGACGTGGCTCCCATTATAATAGCCTTTTTCATTATGTTGCCCATCTGCTTGTCTGTCATATCTGGATATATCCCTTTGAAACCATGTCGTAATACAAGGCTTCGAGTTCTCCGAGCGAGAGTGTTTCCACGCTATGCTCTATTGTTCTGATGAGGTCATCGCGGCGTCGGTCGTCGTTGCAGTCAAATCTGTTTGCCATAGTGATGCTTTATGGTGATAGGGTGAATGATGCTTGTCGGGGTTTATCCCACCACGTTAGTCGGTTTGCCCTCGATGAAAGCCTTGACGTTTTCTGTTGCGATACTGATGAGGCGTTTCCTCGCTTCGAGTGTAGCCCAAGCGATGTGCGGGGTGAAGAAACTGCGTGGAGCGGAGATAAGGGGATTTCCTGAGCGTGGTGGCTCTTCGGTCAACACGTCGGCACAGAATGCGTACAGATGGTCGTTGCGCAACGCTTCTGCCACGGCAGCATCATCGATGAGCGGTCCTCTGCCAGTATTGATGAGAATGGCAGAATGCTTCATCTTTGCGAGGCTGTCTGCATTGATGAGATGTCTGGTGGAGTCGGAGAGCGGACAGTGGAGCGAGATGACGTCACTCTCGTGCAGGAAAGCGTCCCATGACTCGGCTTTGCGTATGCCTTCAGCCAGTTGGCTCTGCTCTTTACTTGTGAAAGCGAGCACCTTCATGCCGAGTGCGAGAGCGATGCGAGCTGTTGCGCTGCCTGTGTTTCCCAGACCTACTATGCCGAATGTCTTGCCGGCGAGTTCTCTCTGCGGTGAGAGCTGGTAAGCGAAATCGGTGCTTCTCTCCCATTCTCCCTTGCGTACTGAGTCAGCATGGAGCGCCACCTGATTGCTTACGTTGAGCAGGTGGGCTATTGCCATCTGAGCGACGGACATGGTGCTGTAGGCAGGTATGTTTGTCACCACGATGCCATGCTCGGCAGTGGCCTTGAGGTCCACCACGTTATATCCTGTGGCGAGTACTCCGATGTATTTGAGTTCAGGCAGTTGCTGTATTATTTCCTTTGAGAGGACCACCTTGTTTGTGAGTACTATCTCAGCGCCTTTAGCCCTCTCCGTGATTTCTTCGGGCTTTGTGCGTTCATATACTGTCAGTGTTCCGAGACTGCCCAGGGCATCCCAAGAGAGGTCGCCGGGATTGGCTGTGTAGCCATCAAGTATTACTATGTTCATTTTCGTTTCGTATTTTTGCTTGTTTTGGTGCTTTGGGGAATATCCGCCGGTAACGCGGCGGACACGGTGGCGGATTCTTTTTTTTTAGTGAAAAGTGAAGAGTCACAGTTCTTTAGTGAAAAGTGAAGAGTGAAAAGTGAAGAGTGAAAAATCGCGCTGACGCAGTTGGGGGGCTTCGCTCGGTACTGTCTTCCAAACAGACCACGAAACCGATAACCAGCAACCATCAACCAACGACCGCCAACCGATAACCGCCAACCGATAACCAATGACCAACGACCAACAACCAACAACCAACAACCAACAACCATCAACCGTCAACCGCCAACCATCCTTAGAAATAAATGATTATGAGGAAGGCGAGAAGCCAGCCCACTATGCAGGCGTGGATAAAACGGTCCTTCATCAGCACCTTGGTGGGACTGCCGCTCTTCGCATCGACGATGGTGATCTGCAGATAGCGCATTATGCCAGCCAGCACGAAGATGGATGTGGTGTAGAGGTATGAGGTGTGGAATCTTTCCACTACTTCCGGCGACACGGTGTACATGATATAGCTGACCATAGTGATGCTGGCGATGATGGAAATGGCCTGGTTCATGAATTGCACGCTGTATCTGTTGACGTTGCGTCGCGCCATGATGCCGGTGTCTTCATACATCACCACGTCGTCCCTGCGCTTGGCAAGGGCGAGGAAGAGGGCGAGCAGGAATGTCATGAGTATTATCCACTGCGACAATGCTATGCCTGAAGCCAGTCCGCCTATAAGCACTCGCAGCACGAATCCCACTGCAATGATGAATACATCGACTATGGCGATATGCTTGAGGTGTATGCAGTAGGCGATGTTGAGCACGATGTAGAATGCTATTATGGCAAAGACGGGCATCATGGATGTCCCCAGATACATCTGTCCAGCCAATGCAATGCCGAATGCGGCGATGAAGCATCCTGCCATAATGATGTAAGCCAGAGGTTTTCCCACAGCTCCGGAAGCAATAGGTCGCTTGCATTTCACGGGGTGCTGCTTGTCTGCCTCCGCATCGTAGATGTCATTAAAGCAGTAAATGCCGCTTGCAGCAAGGCAATAAGCCATGAATGCGAAGCAGCATGGCAGTACGTATTCCGCATCGAAGAGGTGCCGTCCGAAGAACAGCGGTATGAAGCAGAACATATTCTTGACCCATTGGTGAGGTCTGAGGAGCAGTATGATATTTTTCAGCATTACATTCCTTGTTATTTATTTCTTGACAGTTTCCTTGCCGGCGGCTACCCAACCGTTTCTTAAATGAAGAATGAAGAGTCACAGTTCTTTAGTGAAAAGTGAAGAGTGAAAAGTGAAGAGTGAAAAATCGCGCTGACGCAGTTTGGGGGCTTCGCTCTGTACTGCCTTCCAGACAGCTATGTTTATCGTTTAATTGTTTGCGCATTCAACAAGACAACAAGACAACAAAACAACACAACACAATTATGCATTATGAATTATGAATTATGCATTATGAATTCATAATACCCTCGCTTTGGCGACACCACTTTTCCGTCTTCCCTCAGCAGTTTCAGGGCTTTGTTGATGGCATTGCGGTCCATCTCCATCATTTCCGCCAGAGCAGCCGCCTTGACGGGCTCGGTGAGAGTCTGCATCTTGTCGAGCAGCAGGTCGCTTGTCTCCATGAAAGAAGGGTCACCGTCAGGATTGAAGAGCTTGATGGCAATGGCGGCGCAAGCCTCCGCATCGGCAAGAGCGTGGTGGTGGTCTCTCAGATTGTATCCGCATCGCTCCGCAATGATGTCGAGATTATGTCGTCCGCAGGGCCATACGCGGCGTGACTTCTGCAGTGTGCAGTAGAAATCATAGTCGGGATAATCCATTCCGTAGCATTGGAACACGGCTTTCAGGCAGTTCTCGTCGAAAGCCTTGTTGTGGGCAATGAGCGGAAGTCCCTCTATCATCGGCTCTATCTGTTTCCACACCTTTGGAAAGACAGGCGCTCTGTATGTGTCTCTTTCATTCAGTCCATGCACCTGACTGCACCAGAAGTCGTAGTATTCCGGTTCCGGTTTGATCAGAGAATAGAATGTATCTACTATCTTGCAGTCGCGCACTATTGCGATGCCCACCGAGCATACGCTGGTGGGAAGGCTGTTTGCTGTCTCGAAGTCTATTGCTGCGAAGTCTTTCATTTGATTCTTGCCAAGTGGAGTTGTTTATTCCGGATATATGCCAGAAGATACGTCTGCATTGTCCTTCCATATTATCATTGTGGGCAACAGCATGAGATGTATCTTGCAATATGGATGCAAAGATAGTAAAAAGAAATGACTCCGCATCGTTTTCTTGTGGAAAAAATCATGGCGATGTGAAAATATATGGCTTCCGAAAGGTTTCCCGAATGCGACAGGCAACGCAGATAACCATCAAAAAGCCGCGGTCTCATGATAAGCCGCCATCCGCTTCATCCGCATTCCAGAGAGAGAAACCGCCCCACGAAGCAATGATGGACTTTCAGAATAGTACCAATTACTTTTCCTGGTGTAACATTATGGTGTATATGATGCGGAATGGCTACAGAATGAGGCAGTTATATTTTTCCATGTGATTATTTGTCATTATCTTTGCATTGCGAATCACCCTTAACAAATAGGGTGTCCAGTTCTATGTTCTCGTTTTTGATATGGATTTAACAATTTAATCTGTTGATTATCAATCGAAATAGCATTGTTCTCAGGTGTAATTTTAACAGATGAAAAAGTTTTGCTAATCCATGAAATCATTATGTGCTGAAGAGATATGATTATCAGTACTTTGAAACTCGTATCATGTCTTTTTTGAACTAAAAACTGGAACTTCAAACTGGACACCCTACTTAACAAACAAACTAACCAATGAATAAGATAGCAACAAGAACGGCTGTGATATTATCTCTGTCATGCATTTCGACTCTCTGGATGGGCAGTTGCAGGAATGCCGGCATGGACATGGCATTCAACAATATCCAGGTGGAATTCGGCAAGAGTATCAATGTGCCTTTCTCCATGTCCCAATTCGTAGATACCGTGCGTTATCAGCAGATAGATTCCGCATACACGATAGGACATATAAGTGAGGTGAAGATGGCTGGAGGATGTTTCTATATCTGCGACAAGCATGAAGGCATAATATACAAAGTGAGCCAGCAGGGGAAGGTGCTGCTCCGCCTTGCCAATAAAGGCCGTGCCAGGAATGAATATTACAATCTGTCGGATGTTGACGTGAA
This sequence comes from uncultured Prevotella sp., assembly GCA_934256705.1. Taxonomy (GTDB): domain Bacteria; phylum Bacteroidota; class Bacteroidia; order Bacteroidales; family Bacteroidaceae; genus Prevotella. The sequence continues at coordinate 1,178 of CAKQPF010000073.1, read as the reverse complement.
CCGCAAGACAGGTGAGATACATGTATGGGATGCCGTTTCCCACCGTTTTATAGTATATTCCGGCGATGGCACTTTCGTGAAAGATGTACCCTGCAATGATGTCGTAAGGGATTTCGCAGTCATGGATGATGGCGATTATCTCATTTACACTCCGGATTTCAACAAGGAGTCACGGCGCGGTCTGTGGCTTGTGGACAGTCACGGTGCATTCATAAGGCAATTGGTGGAAATAGATGAAGACTTCAGATATGGCGGCTTGTATCCCAATTACCTTGTCTGCCTCGGCAGAAACAGGTATGGATTGATGGGAGGCGAGGACCATGACAACATCTATGAGATCAAGGATGGCACTGCCATAGTAAGACATCATCTGGAATTCGGCATTACGATTCCCAAGAAACTGTTAGAGCGCACTCTGGTGAATTTCCACAACCACAAGGGAGAGGTCTATACCAAGAGCAATTATCTGGAGAACAGCAGGTGGCTTCTGTTCCAGTCTTCCGACATGCAGCAGGCGTGCATGTCGCTGTATGACAAGAAGGAAAACAGATACCATCAGATTTCCAAGCCTGAAGATATCGTTCATGATGTCGGTCTTTACGGAGAGGCGGTCTATATGGATGACAGCATCTATGTCTGCGTGATAGAGCCGAATGACTATCCTGACAAGAGAGAGTTCAGCAAGATTCCGGTAAGCCTCGGAAGCAATACCAATCCAATCCTCGTAATCGGCAGTACGAAGCAGTAATCCCGGTGGTCGCGATGATATACTAAAATCATAGCGCCACGCAACCATAAACCAATCAGACAAATAAAAGAAAACTATGAGAAAAATCATTTCATCAGCATTGTGCATCCTCGGCATGTCGTTTTTCCTTTCCTGCGATGGAAACAAGGAAGGGCTGGAAAAGGGAAAATATTCAGTGGTCAGCGTAGATTTCGCAGAAGGCACCTCTCCGGAGGAAATGGCAAAGTATGTCAGCACCTCCAAGCCGTTTGAGGTGACGGACAACGCTTTCGTCCTTTCACAGGATTCGTCAGTCAGCTATAAGTATGATGACGGCTATCTGTATATAGGAAAGGACGAGAAGAAATATGAATGTGAGAATATCGCTCCAATGGTACCGTTATAGCGGTCGGATGGTACCGCGCGGAGCGGATGCATGGTACCGCTTATA
>CAKQPF010000072.1 GCA_934256705.1 uncultured Prevotella sp. | reverse complement strand
CGCACGTACGGTGGTGTGAGAGGTCGGAAAACGAAAGTAGGAGAAAAACTACTTCGTTTTCCTCCTACTCGATTAGCCCTCCCCAACCCCTCCCTGGAGGGGCTTTTCTTTGGTTACGGATAGTCAGCTTGAGCCCCCGATAGCCAGTTCCAGACCTGTCATCCCCCAAGGGGGACAGGAGGGGGCTATCCGTGAGCATGCCTTGCCTGGAAGGCAATACCGAGCGAAGCGAGAGTAACCCGGGACGAAGTCTCGGGACAATAACAGAAGTAGAGGACAGCTGTCTGGAAGACAGTACCTACTACGTATAACCATAAAAACATCAATGGATAAAAACAGAACAATTATAAATAAAAACATATCATTATCCATTTTTCCATATTTTATCTATTGATGTTTCCTTAGAACGCCAGTTGTCGTCGCGAAAGCGATGAACACAAGCGTTATGAGATTTGGTACTGTCTTCCAGACAGCCGCTCATCATGCGGTTATAATCCCGAGACTTCGTCACGGGTTACTCTCGCTACGCCCGGTACTGTCTCCAGACAGTGCTAACCACAGATATTTTAGTCGAAATGGATGCAGACGAAATGAGGTTGCTTTCATCGTGTAGAAAAGATGAATCGTATCAGGAATACTGATAACTGACAATAAGGCTGAACTTCGTATGTGAAGTCCAGCCTTTTGCATTTATAGTATTCCGAAAAAACGGAGACGTTTTTTACTTGAATGCGCCTGCATCTGAATCGTAGTTGTTGATGTTCTTCCGGACGTTCTTCTTTTTTCCAGAGAAGAAGTTGTAGCTGACACCCAGCATCAGCATGCGGCGGTTATCCTTGATAATGTGCTGTTTCGTCTGGTTTATAATCGGATTGTCGAACGACTGGCTCTCGTACTTGGCTGGAGCAAACATCCACATGCCATAGAACGAGAAACGCCAGACTCCCTTCTGGTAAAAAGCAGAGAATTCGCTCTTGGGTTCATCCGCCTGGCGATAGTCCAAGACAGCCATCTTCGAAGGAATATTTCCCTGGTAAGATGCTCCCCAGTTTCCTTTCCGGAAGTTGATGCCATATTTGAAAGGACACCACCAATAACAATGGCGACCATAGGAATTGCTGATTACCTCTCGGTCAAAACCTCCACCCACCATCAGTTTCAAAACCTCGTTCTTGAACGGCTTCAACTGAATATAGTAGTCTGTGCCATAATGCCAATAGAAACTGCCGTTTTCGTAGGTAGAAACAATACAGCGCCGGTCGCTCACCGTAGTCCAATAATAATAAGGTGTGATTACCTTGCCCTTATAGATTCCATAAAGGGCTATTTGCAGGTAGAGCATCGCATCATTATAGGTGTATCTGAATACCGGCCCGCATTCCATCGTAGCCTTTACGTTCGGGTTGCCCTGCTTCATCAGTCCTGGGATGACAATCGTCATGTTCTCGCTCAATGTTGAGATGGCGAGGTAATTGGTTCCGCTGGCTGACAGCAATTGCAACGAACCGTTTTTCAGCTTATAAGAGAAATATAGCAACGGAAAAATATAGTTGTGGTGATAGGTGATATCCTGATAGCTCTGCGTTCTCCACGTGCTTTTTACGCCTATTCGATAGGTAAATTTGCCGATATGGTTCTGGTATCGGGCATAAACCGTATTGATCTTGAAGCATGAAGAATACTTTGATGGATCATAGCCGGAAAGGATATTGCGCACATTATAGTCGCTCCACTTATTCCAGGTAAATACTCCCGCCGACAGTTCTCCCCGCTCCCATTCTTTGGTATAATCTGCTTCACCTATCATGGAATAGATGTGGCTTCTGGAGTGCATGTCGTCATCGGTCAAGAGGCTATCCGTGTCGGCAGTCCATTGCCGGTTGAGTATCTGCTGCCTGGTGTTGAAGTAGGAGCCGAGCACGTCCACATCGAGTGTCTGGTTATGGGCAAACTGCTTGCTTAGATAAATATCTACTGCGGGTTTCACGTAATCCACAATATCCTTCGTGTTTCCGACCCCATCCTGCCAAGCCTTGTTTCCTTGCGTTGCAACCTCGCTTTCGCCACGGTTGAACTTATGAGACACTTCTGGCGAAAAGGTGACCTGGAAGGTTACGTCATCTGGCTTGCTGTAAGCATACTTCAGGTTTAGCTTGTTATCAGTATAGCCAAAACGCTTGTGCAGATGGTAATCATAGACAGCCTGTTGGTCGTCAAGCGTAAAGGAATACTGGTTGTCTTCTATCCAGTCACGATAGTTTCTCACGTTGATGCTGTAATCGAAGGAAAACAGATGATTGCCCTTGTTGTACTTGAAATACACATTGTCATCGCTAACCCCTGTGGTCAAGGCACTGGACACATCAAAACCGGTAGTATAACCCGTATCAAGCGGCTTGGTAATGATATTCATCACGATGTCCACATTGCCGTATCTGATAGGAGGATCTTCGTAGTATTCCACCTTTTTTATTTTGTTGGCGGCAATAGCCTTCAAGTCGTTCTCGCTCGTCATCGGCACATTGTTGATGAGAATCTTGATGGATTTTCCGGTCATGCTGGATGTCTTTCCGGTCATCGGATCATTATAGATTCCTGGAAGTGTTCCCAAGAGATCCTGTGAATGGCGTGAGTTCTTGATTTGCTCTTCAGAGAAAGTATAGGAGGCATGGTCACCGTGGTCGATACGGAGATTCCCCTTTACCTCTACCTTGTCCAGGTGATAGGTGGTCGCCTGCATCCTCACATTTCCGATGTGGGTAATATGTACCAGCTTGCAAATCGTCTTATAGCCCACGAAAGAGACCTTCATGATGGCCTGCTTCTGCTGGCATGGGATTACGAAATCGCCATTGGCGTTGCTCACGCCTCCACAGAGGAAGGAGGAATCGTTCGGGTTGAGCAGTTGGATATTGGCGAATTCCACAGGAAGATTGTTATTGTCTATCAGTCTGCCTATCAGCTTGCGCTCGCTCTTGCGCATGCATTCTACGGTGATGAGACTGTCACCCACGGTCATCTGTATCGGGTAGAAACCGATTACCTTGCGGATGGCATCGGGAATATTGGCAGTCTTCACGTTCTGGGTAACTGTGAAGTCCTCCAGTTCGTTGTAGATGAAGCTTATCTTGTAGTGCCTGGAAGCCTTGTCGAGGTCTATGAGAACGTCCGACATGCTGCGGTCGTGATAGTTGCGCTGTATGTGCTGTGCGCTCATCGTCAGAGCGAAGGTGCACAGCAGGAATATGATAGCAGAAAATCTTCTCATAATGATATGGATTTGTGTTATTTTACGATAATCTCGTTTCCTTGCAATTCTATGTTTACGTTCTCGAATTGGTTCAGTTCCTTTATGATGTTCTCGATGCTCGAATGGCTGTCCCATTCGTAATAGAGGCGGAGGACCTTGCCTTCGTTATTCTCAAACTTCACTTGCAAATCATAATAAGAAGCAATCTCGGAAATCATCTTCTCGAAAGTTACATTCTCGAAAGTCTTGTGTACGGCAGGCTTCTCTGCTTTCGGAAGGGGCAGGGAATCCTTGACTGCCATCAGCTTTGCGGAATCTGATTTCATGATTTCATGACGAGTGTCAGCGGTAACCTCGGTCGGTTCCTGGCTGCGCTTGATGTAAGTATGGATTGCGGCAAAGGCAATGCCAGAAATCAGGATGAAACCGGCGATGGATGCAGCCAATTTTCGCCAGGAGGCAATAGGACGGGATGCTTCTGCTTCTTGAGCAATATTATGTGTCGCTGTTTCCTGAAGCTGATGCTCCTGGCTGAATTTCTCCCATTCCTTATCTATATTTACGACAGGAGAGGATTCTTTATTTTTATCAGAACTCTGCATAAGGAGTGCAGAATCCACTTCCATCATCGTCTGATAGAGTTTTCGGCATTCCTCATCCTGCAATATTCCACGAATCTCCTCATCAGAATATTTCTCCTGATGGTCGATGATATCCAGTATTTTTTCAAACTTGTCCATAATAAATCTGTTAAGGGTTAAACTTTTGTTTTAATTTTCTGATGCCTTGTGCCAAATGCTTATATACTGCCACTTCGCTGATGCCCAATTCCGTAGCAATCTCCCGATATTTCAGTTTCTGCTGAAAGCGCAGATTGAGCACCCGTCTGGTTCGTGGCGTGAGTTCAGCATCCATATAAGCCAGAATTGCCTCGTATTTGTCGGTCTCCCTGTCTATCTCGGCAATCGTCGCTTCCATTGGAGCAATCGAAGGCGAAGCATCGGCTTTCAGAAGATGATGAACGCGGTCTTTCATCTTCTGCCGGTTCAACAGATTGAGGCATTTATGGCGCACGCATACCATAAGGTAGCTCCCAACGTTGGCGGAAGGTAGGGGTGAATCTACGTCTGCCGTCCCATTGTCAAGTCCAAGTCTGGTCTTTCCATAGAGCACGTCGGCAAAGACTTCGCTCACCACATCCTTGCTTGCCGCGTCATCCTTCAGAAGTACCCTGGCCAATTGGTACATCCTGAGATAATGCTGCCGGAAGAGCTGTTCTATCGTTTCTTTGTTTATTTGCATTACTATATTCTTCCTATTATTCATTTCAGACGTAACGAATGTCTGTTTTCGCCCTGTTTTGTCTATATTACAATCGAGTTTGCATTTTCCTAACCCTTAACAGTCTTTTTCAGTGTAAAAATACGAAAAAACACCAAAAATCAATCCCTCCTTAGCGTGAAATAGCGTTAAAAATGATGCTTGTCGTCTATAAACAATAGAAACTCGTGTTTTATCGTCTATAAACGATAAAAAGTTATTGTTTTCATCGTTTATAAACGACAAAATGTGTATCTTTGCACCGGATTCAGTAAAAAGATAGGGAATTATGAAGAAGGATTTGATTAAATTGCTGATAACTGAGTATCAGGCTTATGTTACTCAGGTAGAACTGGTTCTTCGTGACGTAGAACTCATGGATGGACTGAATTATGTGTTTGTAGGATTGAGACACGCAGGAAAATCGTATCTGATGTATCAGCGCATAGCTCAGCTGTTGGAACAGGGGCATAAGCAGGAGGAAATCCTGTATTTCAATTTTGAGGATGACCGTATTGACTCCTTGGATGTGACCGACCTTGACCTGATAAAAACCTGTTATGAAGAAATGTATGACAGTCGTCCAATCTTCTTTCTCGACGAGGTTCAGCTGGTAGATAGATGGGAAAAGTTCGCCCGCAGGTTGGCAGATCAGAAATATCAGGTTTACATCACGGGTAGTAATGCCAAGATGTTGAGCAGCGAGATAGCAACAACACTCGGTGGCAGGTACATGATACATGAGGTGTATCCCTATTCCTTTGCCGAATATCTGAAGGCGAGAGGTATTGATGTCAAGGCAAAGAATGCCCTCTATGCTTACGCTAAGGATATTATAAGACTCTCTAATATCTATTTCCAGCATGGAGGTTTGCCAGAGACGGTGGGGATGAAGCAGCCAAGGTCGTGGATGAGCAATCTCTTCAGTAAAATCTTCTTTGGAGATTTGGTGGCTCGATATAAGATTCGCAACGATTATGCCCTGCGGGTAATGATTCGTAAGATGGCGGAAAGCGTGAAGCAGCCATTGTCTTACAGCAGAATAGCAAGCATCGTGAGCAGTACCGGGAAAAAACTCAGTACGGATGCCACGATAGATTATGTTGGCTACATGGCTGATACATGGATCATTTTGCCGTATGAGAATTTGTTTGGAAAGTTGCAGGACAAGGAATCCAACCGCAAGTATTATTTTACGGACAATGGTTTGCTTCACCTTTTTCTTGTAGATGCAGACACTTCGTTGCTGGAAAACATAGTTGCCGTCACGCTCAGGCGGAAATATGGTGATGGCAGCTATTTCTGGAACAGCAGGAATGCCGAGGTGGATTTTGTGATTCCGGAAGAAAAATTGGCCATACAGGTTTCCTACTCTATGGCAGATTCCGATACTCTCAAGCGTGAGACAGATGGATTAATAAAGCTTTCTACCGTCCAGAATGTCAAGCGGATGATGGTTGTGACAAAGGATGAGGAGGATATTGTGGAGAAGGAAGGTTGCCGCATAGAGATTATCCCTCTATGGAAATGGCTGCTGGAATTCTTATAACAGACAAAAAGGCAGAACTTCAGTTATGGAAGTCCAGCCTTTTTTGCCTGTTTATGATTTTTAGTGGTGGAAAAAAATAAAGAGTGAAAAATGACTACTCATATAGTAAAAAACAATGAAAAAACGGTAATATTGTCAGATGCGGGAATGGATTGTCGTATTTTATTGCAACCTTTCAGGAAAGGAGAATGCGTTGCTTAAATATGAATTGAAGTTTATGGAACTTAACAATCCTAAAAAAAAGAACCACAGTTTTGTTACTTTCATTGAAATAAACTATCTTTGCGCCATGTTAGTTTTTTAAGTCATAACCCCTAAATGAGTAACAATATGAGAAAAACTTTGTATTCTATCCTGCTTTCAGCAGTTGTGATTTCCATCGCATCATGTGGCGGAAACACCCAGAAAGGTAATTCAGAGAATGATTCCCTGCGCAATGCGCTAAGTGCAAATATGGCAGAACTGGACGAGATGAACCTCTTCCTCGATGCTGTCAACACCAGTATGGACAGTGTGGTAAATATGGAGGGCAACATTCTCCGCACTTCAGGCGAGAGCCCAGCTTCCAAGAAGGAGCAGATCACCCAGAACCTTGCCACCTACAAGATGATGCTTGAGCGTCAGCGCGAGCGTCTTGCCATCCTCGAAGGCAAGCTGAACAAGGATGATGCCAACGCCAAGAAGATGCAGAAGACCATCAATGCCCTCAAGAAACAGATAGAGGAAAAGGACCGCACTATCGCCGAGCTTACCGCTGAACTGGAGAAGAAGAACTTCGACATCGAGACTCTCAAGGCACACGTAGAGCAGTTGAACACCAATGTGGAGCAGTTGAACGTGGAGAAGGCTGAGCAGAAGAAGACCATTGATGCCCAGGCAGACCAGCTCAATGAGGCTTATGTCATCATCGGCACCAAGAAGGAACTGAAGAAGGCAGGTCTCATGACAGGTGGCAGTCTCTTCAAGAAGAGCAAGCTCGACATGAACCAGGTGAACGCTTCCGCTTTCAAGAAGATAGACATCCGCAATGTCAATACATTCAAGATTCCTGCTAAGTCCTACAAGATTCTTACCCACATGCCAGCAGGCTCATATAAGGTGACAGAGAATGCAGACGGCACCAGCACGCTGACCATTACAGATGCCGCACGTTTCTGGAGCGTTACTAATTATCTTGTGATAAAATATTGATATATCAGCGGTGCAATGCTGATGTGGTTATAAATCACTCGGCATTAAACTATTCTGATACGCAATCGTCATAGTAAGAGAATATAAGTCTAAAACCTATTTTTTCTTACTATGATTTTTTTATATACACATCGTTTACATATTTATATAGTATCAATCCTGTTGGCATTCCTCATGCCTGTCACCACAGCATCTGCCCAGCATCATAAGGTGACAGGGCAGGTAGTGACGCTGGAAGACTACACCCCAGTGCCGAATGTCCTTGTGTATTTGCTTGACAAGGACAGCGTAAACCTCAAGACCGTGACGGCAAACGACAATGGCGAGTTCCTCTTTGATGTGGAAAAGAAGGGCAATTACATCGTGAAAGCGATGATGATAGGCTACAAACCCAATTTCAAGGCATTCCGCATTTCGGGCAAGACCACGGCGATTCCTTTGCTCAGACTGGAAGAGGACAATCTCCTGCTTGACAGTATCACTGTGACAGGAAATCTGCCGAAGGTGCAGCAGGTGGAGGACACATTGCTTTACAATGCCGATGCCTACCGCCTGCCGGAAGGGTCGGTGCTGGAAGAGCTCATACAGCGCTTGCCGGGAGCCCGCGTGGAAGATGGTAAAGTGACCATCAACGGGCGTGAGGTGAAGAAGATACTGCTCGACGGCAAGGAATTCTTTGCCAATGACATGGAGACGGCACTCAAGAATCTGCCCACTTCCATCATCGACAAGCTCAAGCATTTCGACGAGAAGTCCGACATGGCAAAGATTACCGGCATTGACGACGGACAGGAACAGCCTGTGCTGGACGTGAGAATCAAGAAGGGAATGAACATAGGTTACAATGTCAATTCCGACTTAGGCTACGGCACCCACGACCGTTACTACAGCAGAATGAATGCAAACGGTTTCATGGACAATATGAAACTGTCATTCATGGGCAATGCAAACAACTCCAATGAGCGAGGCACCCCAAGCCGGGGACATGGCGGAGGCGGTGCCAATGGACTCCGAAGCCAGAAAATGCTCGGACTCAACATGAATTTCGACAACACCAAGACGCTCCAGATGGATGGACATTTCACGTGGAATCACCGTGACAATGACAATATGACCAGGCAGAGCTCGGAGAGTTTCGTCAGCAGGGTAGGTGCTTTCAGCAACAGCATGTCGCAGGATTACGGCAGGTCCGACGGCTGGAATACCAGTTATCGCATAGAGTGGAAACCGACGAAGGAGTGGAATATCCTCATTCGTCCGACGGCAAGTATCTCGGATAACGACCGTCTTGCTGTCTCCACGAGTGCCAGTTTCAATGCCGACCCTTACCTCTTTGTCAATGATCCTCTTGCCTCTGACGCACAGTGGGGAGAAGCAGACACCATACGTGTCAACAGGCGCATCAATTCCAATGTGTCATATTCACGCAATCGCAATATAGGAACACAAGTACAGGTGAACAGGAAATTCGGTGACAACGGACGAAACCTCACATTCCGTTCCGATTTCCAGTACAGCGACTCAAAGGGTAACAGCGTATCACGGAATATGGTGACGCTCTTCAAGATGAAACAGCAGGACGGACTCGACTCGGTGTATTACACCAACAGATACAACCAGAGCCCGGGACGGAAGCAGAACTACAGCTTCCAGCTGGCATATTCCGAGCCGATAGTCAAGAACACTTTCCTTCAGGCAAGCTATACATTCCAGTATCGCAAGGACTACAGTGACCGTCGCACCTATGATTTCTCAGCCTTGCGAGGCGCATTCGGAGAAGGAATAGTTCCTGCTTACGGTTGTCTGGACCGTTATCTTGCCAGTGTGGATGGAAATATCGACGACTATCTCTCGAAGTCGCTGTCCAGATATTCCGAATACCATAACTATATCCACGACATCAATCTGCAGCTGCGCCTGGTTCGCGAGGATTACCATCTCAGTTTCGGCTTGCGTTACGTTCCCCAGTCCTCCCATTACCGGCAGGATTACCGTAAGATATTCGTCGATACAATCCGCCATACCAGTACGCTTACGCCAATGGCACGCTTCAGATACCGCTTCGGCAAGCAGAAGACCATCAACTTCGACTACAGCGGACGGACGCAGCATCCGAGCATCACCCAGCTCCTTGACATCACCGATGATGCCAATCCACTGTATATCTCCAAGGGAAATCCAGCTTTGAAGCCATCGTTTACCAATACGATGACCATCCGGTACAACAACTATGTCAATTCGCGCCGACAGAGCATCAATGCCGACCTGCTGTTCTCCACCACTTCAAACAGCATTTCAAACAAGGTGACGTACAATGAAAAGACTGGCGGAACGATTACCCAACCGGAGAATATCAACGGAAACTGGAATCTTAACGGCAATTTCATGTTCAATTCAGCGCTGGACAAGGAGGCCAATTGGAATGCTTCCACATCGACATCGTTCAACTACAGCAACTATGTCAGTTATCTTTCCCTTGACCGTAACAGTGATTCGGAGAAGAACACCACGAAGACAATCAATGCCGGCGAGGAACTTACGTGCTCATATCGCAATTCATGGTTTGAGATGGAGGCTAATGCAGACGTGGAGCTGACCAGCGGTCGCAACAAGCTGCAGAGTAATGCCGACAGAGATACGTGGCATTACTCCTACGGATGCTCGTTTAATATCAGGCTGCCGTGGAACATGACTCTCGACACCAATATCTATCAGAGTATGCGAAGAGGCTACAGCAACGCCGCTTTCAACACCACAGAGATGATATGGAATGCGCAGATCACGCAGCAGCTGCTCTCGCGTCGTCGCCTGGTAATCACTCTCCAGTTTTATGACATCCTCGGTCAGCAAAGCAATTTCTCCCGTCATCTGACAGCCAACAGGCGTAGCGATACGGAATACAATGCCGTGAACAGTTATGCCATGCTCCATGTGGTCTATCAGTTGCGCAATTTCGGAGGCAAGAAAGGGCGCATGGGCAATGGTCCACGTGGCGGTGGCAGAGGCGGTTACGACCGCAAGGGATATAACGGTCCGCGCAACCGAGGTGGTGGACATGGAGGCAGAAGATTTTAATCCATTGATGTTTCCTTTGAACGCTTGTGGGCGTCGCAGATGCGATGAGCACAAGCGTTATGATATTTGGTACTGTCTTCCAGACAGCTGTCACCTACTTATGCATTATGAATTATGCATTATGAATTATATTTTATCTATTTTTTTATGTATAAACTCTGTTTGAAAACTAGCATTGTCAAATTAACATATTCCCACAGGTTCCAGCAGTAAGAGCATATCAATGCAGAGTAATGCTCATTTTGATTCAAAGCTTGAAGAATGGACCGTTAAAGAAATAGCCAAGTAACGACTTTAAATAGCCGAAAATAGCCGAAAATAGCCGGAAATGACCGACAAGACGACCGAAAATAGCCGAGAAAATGACCGAAAATAGCCGAAAATGACCGACAAGACGACCGAAAATAGCCGAGAAAATGACCGAAAATAGCCGAAAATGACCGACAAGACGACCATAAATAGCCGAAAATAGCCGAATACGAGAACAAATAGCTGTACTACTAAGCACCAAGTTCGGTTTCTCCTTTCTCTGTAATATTCCATTTCTTGCCTGTAGAAGGTTTGCTTATCAAGCCATCTTTGGCCATAATGCCAAGAAGTCGTCCTATTTTTCTCAGTTTCTCGTCCTGAGTTAAACTTGATGGAAAAACATGTTGTAGTCCCTCATAAACGTCTTGACGTTTGAATCCCATACTTCCTGCATTATGAGCCAATTGCAACAATAACTTTTGGATACTATTTTCTGCAAGACCATTTTGATAACACTTTCCAATATCCACTCTTGAAACTGCCGACACGTTCTAAATAGCCAGTCTTTTTGAGAAATGCTATTTCACGCTTGGCGGTGGCATCCGACAATCCTGTCTTCTCACAAAGTCTTTCTCTGCTTAGATTCTTTTCTTCTGAGAACATCCGCAAAATCATCTTCTGCCTCTCGGTCAAGTTTATTGGGTCATTTATTGGGTCATTTATTGGGTCATTCAATGAACCTGATGCAACATTGTTCTGAATATGCAGAGTCAATTTAACTTGCATAAGTTCTGGCTGTTCCAATAACTCAGGCTTTATCCAATGCTTTTCATTCCATGCGTTTAGAATGAGTGGAAAACCAGAACCGAGGTTTTCTCCGTAGCCAATCATGCGGAACATATTCTGCATACGCTGATTACGTGCCTTCGACTCGCCACCATGATATATCTGCTCTAACGGCAACTTTAGCAGTCCTGGATTTGTTAGAACAATACGGTCATCATATTTCTCAATTCGCAAAAGACCATTCACCATGAAGTCTGCATGGATAATCATGTTCGTTACAGCTTCTCGCACGGCTTTGTGTTGCAGAGAGTCATCATTGCGGACTACGCCTTCCATTTTGAAAGGGCGAGGTAAATCACTTGTCAATTTGGGCAATACCATTCTTATAAAATTGAAAAGGTTGTTTTCCCAAGTGCCATCATAAGTCAGCCGGTCACTATATCGTTGGTCGCCTATTAAATGCGACTTGTCAATATAATCCATTCGCAAATTGTCGAATCGCTCGCGCACTGGTAGCCCCTTGCCAAACATCAGTAATCCTGCCATTGTCAAACCCTCTGTTCCTTCCTTTCGATTTATAGCATATCCTCCAAGTTGTTTCAAAAACTCCTTGTGGTCAAGCTCATTCCATACATGATCTGGGTTGTCAGTTTTGAACATGATACGATAACGTTCCAAGGTAGGAATATCGATATCATCCATCGTGTAATACTCCAAAATCAGTCTGTCGTTGCCTGCCTCATTGGCATCACGAAGCATCATCTTCAATTCTTGTTCTGTACAATGATAGTCGCCTTCATGGTTGCGTTTGAAAGTTCCTCTTGACAAATTGTTGTTGATATAGACAGGACGGACTGTATAATCGGCGCGAGGCACGTTGATGGCAATAATCTTCTTGCCGTCAACATCAATCGTCTGGATGTCATCGTCGTACAGAAGATTGATATTCACCTTCTCACGACTATTTACAGTATTCCACAAGTCCTTACGGATTTTGTCTGCATCCTCAACACCAACGATTTCAAACCGCTTGGTATTGTTTTGCTCGTCCATATGCTCTACCACACCCAACAGAATGGTTCCGCCGTATGTGTTGGCAAAAGCGGAATAAGTGTCCCAAAGAGATGTCGGTACACCTTTCGTCGCTTTCTTGCATTCGAGCGTTACACGCTCACCTTTAGACAGAAGTTTGTATATGTTATTTGTTTTACTCATTTCAATTATTTTTGTTAAATCCATACCTTACAAAAACGCAATATAAGATCTGTCTATTTGTGTCGCATCCAAGGAGATTGTGTTAACAAACCTAAAACCTTTTCGAAATTCTGTTTCTGTTTTTGGGCATTGAAACCATAGTAATCAGAACTATCTTTGAGGTGATCTTCGAATAATTTTATAAAAAACTTAATATCACCAATACATGCTTCCCCCCATGTGCAAGAAGGCGTAAGAAAAAATCCGTATGTTTTTTTCTTATATAATTCTATGGCGCTATAAATATCTCCCTTTAAAACATGAAAATCAGCCAAATTTATTTGAGTGATCGGAGAGTTGAATTCACACTGTGGCATATATTCAAGGATTTTATCTACATTTTCGAAAAAGGCATTTCCGTTACTATTGTCATATAGCGACATGATTAGTTTTGCAAAGCTACGCTCATATACTTCTGTAGCAATATATACATGTTCGCAGTTCAGAACTTTAAGTTCTCTTATTCTTCCATCTACAGCAAACATTCTGAACTCCTTTCGATTAGAACAATATGCATAAAAGTGTGATAATGAGTTCATGCCATGTTTTGTACAATGGCCTAATCCAATATGCGGGGCATCGTAAGTCGCTCCCATCCTGCAAAATACTAAGTTGGACAAGAAACGGGTACTATACCCCGAGTTGTTTGAATCGTATGCAATCCATATTGGGTTGCCATTAGCAATAGCATTAAAGAGAATTTCTCTCATCGTATAAAAGTCTTCACCTTGCATACAAGGATTAAACTCCCATTGTTTCTCAGAGAACAAGTTTTCCATCGGAACTATATCTTTAATTTCGTCTACTGGAATTTCAAGTTCGTATTCAAGGGGGCTTTTTCCTGTTATGAACTCGTTGCCGCTGTGAGAAACAATTTTTATTTGTTTATTTTTATAGACCCATTGATAACCGTCATTTTTAAGCACTTTGCAATAATCACAATTTATTTGGGCAATTTTATCAATGACAGAAACCCATTTATATTGTTCTATTGGAGGCAAAACATCTTCATCAGGCTTAAAAAATCCCAAACGCTCTATATCATAGGTAGCAGAAACATGGTTCGTTTGTGTATCGTCTGTGGAAACATAATCTGACAAGTTAAGATAATGCTCCCTTGCGTTGTCAGAGGCCATTTGCTCAGCTTGCTCGTAAGTCCACCTTTCTACGGATTCTAATGTATCCTCATCATATTTAATACTCTCATCATTAGTCAGCCATCTTAGCATACGTTTAATATAGTTGGTTACACCTTCTATATTTTTATGTATTTGCGGCTCCGCAAAACGTATTACGCACCATCCATTTCTAATAAAATATCTATCACGTAGATTGTCGCCATTGCCTTTGTAATGAATTGGTTTGCGACTTACAATATCATAAGGTTCATCTACTTCTATGTCTACATATATGTTTCGTTCTTTCCAATAAAGGCACACGTCAGGCCGATATGAATAATTTCTATTCAATATCGGTAATTTCACATTGTCAAGAACTATAATATTATTAAGTTCCTGACACATTTTGCGTATGCTACTTAACAACACTGGTTCCATAACACCAACTGTTGTTCCTGTTTTATCACGTTGAGGAATCAGAATAGAAGTATCATGCTGCGGAACCTTTACCGACGGAAAACTGTCATGATCCAATTCTCCTTGGAACTTGTCATATAGAAATTTTCCTTCAAAAGCAAGATTAGGTTCAGCTATATCCTGCTTATGATTACATCTCTTTCCTATATTCTGCTTTCCGGACAGAGGACTTGAATTGTTAGGATTAGGTTCTTGGGGGGTTGGCGCTGGATTGATGAATACACGAGGTTCTAATGTTATTATATTCTCTATCGAACCATCATTTTCATCATGAACATCAACGATATTGGTACTAAGTTGTTTCTTAATTTTCTTGTATGGAACAAATTTTACAATATTCTTTGCTGATGATTTTTTAATTTCTTTTTTTTGAATATCAAAATAAGTTCTTCCCAAGCTTTTAACGATATGAAATGCTCCAAAATCCTTCAAAGATATTCTATGTCCTTGTTGCAATTCTGAAAGTATAGTCTTTATGCAACAGTTTACAATTATTTT
>CAKQPF010000071.1 GCA_934256705.1 uncultured Prevotella sp. | reverse complement strand
CAAAATCCTGAGCAACTTTTTGTTGCTCAGGTACTTATAAAAAACGTTAAAGTATAATGCTGCGGAAATAAGGTTATTTATAATTGTCATTTGTTTGAATATTGTCGAGCGAGATCTTGAAATGTCATTTTCTTTTATAATTTCAGCCTTACTCAAATCAGGAACCTTTGCTTTTGGAGGTGCATAATTGCCATAAAACACAGTCTTGTTCAGCCCACCCACAACAAGATACGCCCCCTTTATTTTCCCTACAACCAACTTGGCTTCAAGTTTTTCTCTCACATCATATACATCCAATTCTTCATCGGAGTAGCAATAGTGAAATTTCTCATACAAAGAGAGGATTACCTTTTCGCCATCGGATTCGTTCAAATCAAGCAAAGCAATGACACCAACTATAAATAAAGTAAATGCCTGCCAATATCTTTGGTCTAAACTTTCCAATTTAGTCTCTTTACTGATTTTCCCCTCCTTTTTCAAGACATCAAATATGCGAATAGGAGACCATTGCTCAACTATGACTTTATATAGGTCTAAATCAGATGCGAATTGAGCAGTTCTATCGTCTACAAAACGTTCACGACTGAAGTCAAACACCCAACCAACCATCTTACCAAAATGACTTAAATCAAATTTAAGGACTGGTGATAACTCTTTTTCAGTAATAAGTTGCAAAAAGAGGGATACAGGAAGCATTCCACCCTTGCCAAGCATTTCCTGCTTGTCATGCATGGCGGACTGAGTATGAATTCCAACCAGTTTACCATCTTGATTGAAAATCCCACCTCCAGACATACCTTTGATTTCATTTTCTTTATTTCCTACATCATATTGATATTCAACAATATTTATATCACTGTTACTATCAAAATGTGCAATATGCAGTACCAAGATATTTCCTATTTTATCTTCTGCATCCTTTCGATTTTTTGGAAAGCCGATATGAAAACACCCTGTTCTCTCAGAGGATATATAAACATGAGGAACATCTATGTCACGCTTCACGACCAAAACTGCGACATCGTTGTCTTCTTGATTGGAGACAATAACACTTTGAACCGTAAAGTTATGCGTCCTTTTACTATTCCACTCATCATAATTGACGGATATATTGCCTACAGGTAATATATTCTTTTCCTCGTTTAATACAACATGCTTGCATGTAAACACATACAAAACTTCCTTATCAAATGGAGAAACAAGAACACCAGTCCCATCATTAACCCTAACTGTAACTTTCTGTTTTATATCGTCTATTCCAAGCATGATATAGTGGTAAATACACGTTCCTTCAAATTAGGAAAATCAATAAAGTCCTGCTTAGTAAACAAGCTATTCTTTCGTTCCCCATAATTGAAGCCTATAATTGAATCCGTATTACAGATTATTTGAGCGATCACCTCTTTATCTGGATGCCCAAAGAAATCTCCATTGGTAGAAACAAGAAATGCATCAGCATGAACCATCTGTATAAAGGCTGGTCTAAAATTGTTCTTACTACCATGATGTGAGAGTTTTATAATTTTGTATCTGATGGGGTGTTCTTGCTTTGGATAAAAGCAATCAAGACCATTCATAATATCTTTAATGTGAGCATCACCAAGCAACAATACCTTATCACCATCTGTTGTGGAGAGTTCTAAAGCAATGGAAGCTCTATTCTCTTTTGTGAGAGTTCCATTCTTCCATGGTTGAGCTGCTAATTCTTTTAATGGGATAGAATCTACACCATTGACAGTACCTGTATTTTGCAATGAAGCACTTATCTTCTCAGCAATGCCGTTTCGATATTTTAATAATGGAGCTAACACTTTGATATGGAAGGGGCCTCTATCAAATTCCTCTCCTTGCACAATATTATTATGATAGCAACGTCCTTTGTCTCTCCACAATTCAAGTAGTTTTCCCGCTTGGGTTGGAGAATTCTGTAAATGGGATTTATCTGATAGAATAACATCATCATTCATCCATATTTCTCTCACAAAATCATCTTCAGGAAATTCATCTTCAAACCATTCTGTGATTCCTCCTATATGATCATCGTCAACATGGGTAACAATAAGCAAATCTATATGCTTATTCTCTTCATGCAACTTGTTTATCAACAGTTTCAATGCTTTATCAGGATTTCTTTTGTCGTGCAAATCCTGATATGTTTGGGCGACACCTCCATCTATGAGAATATTGTAATCGTATGCAGAAACGAATATACAGTCACCATGTTCGGCAGGAAGTAAAGATATATTTATTGCCATAATTGTTTATATAGAAATAGTTTCTCCCATTACCCGCTTCATGACAGCCTCATTCTCTGTTCTTTTAAGACTGCCCTTTATTGCCTTGCAGAGCAAGCCTGAAATACACTTTATTGTCTTCAGAGAGAGACTTGCGAAACTATGTAGCAATTGTGAATTGATGAATTCTGTAATTCAAAATTGAATAACTCATAATGCACAAAGCGCACTAATTAGTAACTCGTAAATCCCAATTCGTAACTCCTAAATCTTTATGGGCACTTTATGGTAATCCATGCTACTGAAACTTGAGCAATGGCATTAATTGTTGTCATTATCTTGTAGATAAGCCGCTTTCTCCAGACAATAGGAAGGTTGGAAAAACATGGAACTTAGTATGCCTCGTAACCCTTGAGAATTAGTGCAGTGATGGAGGTGTTAATTGCTTTGACACATTGGGGCTATTTCTGACAGTTTCGATGTAGGATATGGCTAATCTCCTTCCTCATTTGACGAAGCGGGCACCGTCGTCGGGCTTGACCCAATAGACCTGGAAGGTGTTTTCGTATTCCGGATATTCGGAGAGATATCGGTCGGTGAGGGACTTTTCTATTTCTTCTTTATGGGATGGATCGACGAGGGCGATGACGGCTCCCTTGAAACCGGCTCCGGAGAATCTGCCACCATAGACTCCCGGGAGGGAACGGATGATGGTATAGATGCTGATGAGTTCTGGACTGCCGCATTCGTAATTGTGGATGGAGGACTCGCAGCTGTCGAAGGAGAGTTTGCCAAACAGCTGGAGATTGCCTGTCTCCCATGCGGTTACTCCCTGACGGACGCGTCGGTACTCGCTATAGAAATGCTCTGCTCGCTTTGCGAAGCGCAACGGCATCATATCGCGAGTGCTCTCAAAGGTGTCCTTCGGTATGTCGCGGAGAAAGGTCTTGTCGAAGGTCTTCAGGGGCTGATTCTGATATGCAAGCATATTCCATGCCGCCGTCTTGCATTCATAGACACGGAGATTGTAGTCGGAATTGACGAGGCTACGGGTGAGTCCGCTGAAGAAGATACCTATCTCGAAGTCTGGCATCTGTGGATGGCGCCTGATGATTCGCCACTCATTGCTGTCACAGTCGAGGAAGAGCAGTCCGTCCTTTTTGCCGAGGGCTATACATGACTGGTCGAGTATTCCATTGTTGAGTCCGATATACTCCCGCTCCGCTTCCGATGCTATCTGCACCATTTCGAATGGCTGGAGCTGTATGCCGTTGGCTTTGGCGAATGCCATGACGTAAGCCACGAGGACTGCCGCTGATGAACTGAGTCCTCCTACGGGCAAGGAGCCCTTCAGTAGTCCGTCGATGCCGTGGGTGAGTTCGAAACGTTTCTTCAGTGCGTACTTGGCTCCTCGGGCATAGTCTCCCCAATGCTTCTCACGTACTTCTGTTCGCTTGTCGAGGTCGAAGTGCACCTCTCCTTCGAAACTGAGGGATGTTAGGTTGACCTGTGAGTCTTCCCTGACATTGAACCATAGGTCAACGCCTTTGTCTATGGCGAAGCCTGTAACGAGTCCATGCTGATAATCGACGTGCGCCCCAAGCGGACAGACACGGTATGGACTGAAAATATGATACTGATAGTTATTTTCCATATTTCTCACATGCTTCGTTGTAAGTGTCGAGACTGCCTATATCAAAACGGAGGTTTTCGCCTGTGCCTGCCATCGGCCATGCGTACATCGTGGTGTGGTCGCAGAGATAATGGGCGAGATTGCCTGGCGCATCCTTGCCACATCCATTGGCCACGGATCCGCGCACGAGGTCGAGGTCTTTCTTCCTGTATATATAGAAAGGTGGGACAGCCCATGTGGTCTTTGGATTCTGTGGTTTCTCCTCCATATTCAGCACTTTATGGTCATCATCGAGCACCACGACTCCTGTGCGCTGTAGTTTCTCTATGGACGGCTGCTTATGGCAGATGATGCAGGAACTGTCTTTCTCGTTGGAGAAATCGACGAATCCTGAGAAACTGAAGAAGAGCAGATTGTCTGCTGCCACCACGAGCATGTCGTCATTGATGCTTAGTTTCTCCATTGCGAAGAGAAGGTCGCAGACTGCTCCGAGTCGGGTATCGTTGGTCTCTGTGCCGTCGTCCACGATGGTGACTGGTTTGGTGTAATCCTGCTTTGCTGCCCACTCTTCAAAGATGCTGGCGAATTTATGGTTGGTGATGATGATGTGTTCGTCTATCTCCGGTATCTGGTCGATATCATCGAGCATTCGTCCGAGGATGGTATTGTCGCCTATCTTCAGCAGTGGCTTCGGGAAATTCCTTGTCAGTTCGCCAAGGCGTGTGGCGTAACCTGCTGCTATTACTATTGTTTTCATGTCAGGGGGAATGAAATTCTGTTATGCAAGAAATAAAAAAAAGTAGTGTTCACCATCGCAGTGTCGCTACGCACTATGCCGCCACTCGGATGGAGAAGGATGAAGGTCATGCTGTGAATTCTACTTCATTGGAAAGTTTCCGCACGCCTTCGCATTTGAGGGCAGGCGTATTTATGCGAATATCACAGTCGATGACGAATATGTTTCCTTGAGGTGATTTGATAAGATTCTCATCATGCATATCACTTAGATATATACTCGGTGTGGCATAGGTCCAATTACGAGGATTGATAAGTCTAAAACCAAGTGACTCTACATATTTACGAATCTCGTCATCGTCAAGGGACGTTCCATGGATAAACGGTTGTTGTACTATGATTTGGAAATCACCTTCCGTTGTTCTACCAAAACCTAATACTGTCAGTCTTGTTTCTGGGAACAACGTGTTATGAAGGGCTATTCGGTCGAGGGCTAACTCAGGAAGAATGTAATAATCAAGACCTATTCGTTTGATTATTGTATTTCCATTGTCATATACATGTGCTTCACCTCCTTCGGCAAGTTGTTCTCCAAAGGTTTGTTCAAAAGCCTTATCAACTTTATCAACCCAACAGCCTGTAGTCTTAGCCCATTGTTCTATAACTGCTGCTTGCGCCTCTGCTCGTTGACACTCTCTTTTGAAAGAGCCTTCTGGCGCAGTGAGTTGATTTGCTGGAGTTTCTGCTCCCGCGAGTATGGATGCAACAACATGGAAGCCACCTCCCGCTGCGCAGCCATGCTGTTCGCTTGGTGTGTAGCGTTTAAATAATAATTGCTTGTTGTAAAACTGTTCTGCATAATCTTCGAGTTTTATTATTCCGTCTTTATCAAATCCATTCTTGATGACAGTAGATATTGATTCCCAAAATTCCGTATTGTTCATATCACTGCATATTGTTGGTGATTTTATATCATTTCGGGGTAAAATTACTTATTTTATTTGATATATGCAAATTTTCAACCAATTATTAATTACATATCATAATATTTAGCATACCATTCAGCAAAGCGTCTCAGACCTTCTCTCAGACTTGTATTTGGCTTAAATCCGAAGTCTTGCTCCAATGGGGTGGTGTCGGCATAGGTCACTGGGACATCGCCGGGTTGCATCGGGACGAGCTGCTTGTGGGATTCGAAGTCGTAGTCTTTGGGGAGGACTCCAGCACGGACGAGTTCTTCCTGAAGGATGGTTACGAAGTCGAGGAGGTTCTCGGGGGAGTTGTTGCCTATGTTATATACTTTATATGGTGGGACCGGGAGTCCGTCTTCGCCTTGCTTCTTCTCCGGTGCGTGCTGCATGATGCGCACCACGCCTTCCACGATGTCATCGACGTAGGTGAAGTCGCGCTTGCAGTTGCCGTAGTTGAAGATTTTTATGGTTTCGCCTTTCACCAGTTTGTTGGTGAAACCGAAGTATGCCATGTCGGGACGACCTGCCGGACCATAGACTGTGAAGAAACGGAGTCCGGTGGATGGGATGTTGTAGAGCTTGCTGTAGGCGTGCGCCATCAGTTCGTTGCTCTTCTTTGTTGCGGCATAAAGAGATACGGGGTTATCGACCTTGTCGTCTGTGGAGTAAGGCACTTTCTTGTTGCTGCCATAGACGGATGAGGATGAGGCATAGACGAGGTGTTCTACTTCGTGATGACGGCATGCTTCAAGGATGTTGTAGAAACCGATGAGGTTGCTCTGGATATATGCGTCAGGATTGGTGATGCTGTAACGCACTCCTGCCTGGGCTGCGAGATTCACAACAACAGATATCTTGTTTTCGGTGAAGATTTTCTCGACGGTTTCTTTGTCTGCAATAGAGGCATGGACGAATGTCCAGTCACGTTCCATAGCCTCTATTTCTTTCAGGCGTTCATACTTGATGTTGACATCATAGTAATCGGTAATTGAATCTATACCTATCACTTTGATGTTCTTCACATCGTGGAATAGACGCTTTACGAGATTGCTGCCGATGAAGCCGGCAACACCTGTTACGAGGACAGTCTTGCCTTCTAAGTTTACATTATATTCTACCATTTGCTTTTTTCTCTCCTTATTATTATATATGCGAACACTGTTTTCCGAACACGGATTGAACGGATTGACACGGATGTTCTTGCCTTGCGGCAATGATTTTAGTAAAGATATCCGTCTGATCCGTTATATCCGTGGTCGGCTTCACTTCTGAGTCTTTTTTTTCGAACACGGATTGTACGGATTGAACGGATTGAACGGATTGAACGGATGCTTATTCTGTGTTTGGTACTGTCTTCCAGACAGCCGTCTAATTTGTGATTCTAATCCCGAGACTTCGTCCCGGGTTACTCTCGCTTCGCTCGGTACTGTCTTCCAGACAGGGCATGCTTATTCGTTAGATCTGTGGTCGGTTTAACCACTGGGTCTTTGTTTGAACACGGATTGTACGGATTGAACGGATTGAACGGATGCTTATTCTGTGTTTGGTACTGTCTTCCAGACAGCCGTCTAATTTGTGATTCTAATCCCGAGACTTCGTCCCGGGTTACTCTCGCTTCGCTCGGTACTGTCTTCCAGACAGGGCATGCTTATTCGTTAGATCTGTGGTCGGTTAAACCACTGGGTCTCTTTTTGAACACGGATTGTACGGATTGAACGGATGTTCTTGCCTTGCGGCAATGATTTCTTGATAATTATCCGTTAGATCCGTTTTATCCGTGGTCGGCTTAACCACTGAGTCTCTTTTTTGAACACGGATTGTACGGATTGAACGGATGTTCTTGCCTTGCGGCAATGCTTTCTTGATAATTATCCGTTAAATCCGTTTTATCCGTGGTCGGTTTAACCACTGGGTTTTTGTTTGAACACGGATTGTACGGATTGAACGGATTGAACGGATGCTTATTCTGTGTTTGGTACTGTCTTCCAGACAGCCGTCTAATTTGTGATTCTAATCCCGAGACTTCGTCCCGGGTTACTCTCGCTTCGCTCGGTACTGTCTTCCAGACAGGGCATGCTTATTCGTTAGATTCGTTAGATTCGTTAGATTCGTGTTCCTTTTGAAGATGCTTGTCAATGCGGGCCATTCGAAGAGATAGCCGTAGCTGTTTTGTAAGGATTCGAATTCTGTTTCGCAGCGATTGTGCAGCTCCTTGTCGCTGGTGCTGAATATCTTTATTGTCTTCTCTATCTCTTCCATTACGGTTTTTCCTGCTTCAAAGATGGGAGCCAGATTATCCTTGAAATGGTCGATGAATGGTGCATAGTAGTAGCCTATCTCTTCTATCATGAAATAGAAGGTGGTATAGGCATCTTTAAGATCAAGCTTCTTGTCTCTCACGTCTGCAAGTGTCTGGAGACGGAGTATCTCGATGTTTTCCACCTGCGCTGCCACCTCCTGCGCTGTCTTCACTTGATGGAAGTAACGGTCGATGAAGGCGTTGCGCTCATGTAGGTTTCGCTTATAGAATACCTCGCATTCTTTTCTGTCTGCCTCGTTCTTGTGCACCTCCTCGAAACGTTCGGCATGTATGCCTGACAAGGCTATTGCCATTCCTCCGACATCCATGACGAGCTTGCGGTCGCGGGCTATGCGGATGACATAACCTTCAAGTCCGGTGTAGTCACCTGTCACGATGCGTAGCAGGGTGCGGTTTTTGGAGTAATAGACGAATGGTCGAAGAAGGAAGCGGAGACGGTCGGGCTCGGTTTCCGCCACACGCATGAATGGCTCCATCTGGTTGCAGGGGATGGTTGCCACTTTCCCTGTACTGCAATTCTTGCGCAACCTATGCGCCGGCATATTTTCATTCAGATATTTCTGTATCTCGTTAGGCTTGCCCTGTATGAAAACCAAACCGCTTACTGTTGGCTTTTCTATTTCGCGCAAGCCTCCTCTTCCTCTGTGGCGTGGCACATATTTGATGGTCTTGTGGATGAAGTAGGTGAGACCGTCTCTTTCGAGCAGTTCCTCGCATGACTTTACCTTGGTGTGATGTATAAAGAGGTAACACCATGCTACGGGATGGTATCTTTCTGCTTGCTCTTGTGCCTGCTCCGGATTATTCTCTTCCTCGTCTAAGGAAAGGCTTAAGTCTTGAATCTCAGTTGCTTTTATGCCTGTCTCAGTCTTCGCTCCGGTGCATTTCTCTACCTCTGAACCAGTCTGTTTGTCTGGCTCAGAAACGCATGTGCCCTCTGGAAATCCTGCGTTTTCAGATGTCTGAAAACTCTTTGTTTCGTCGGCTGTAGTGAGAGAAACCGTGCAATCCTGCTTCATAATTTCTCGGCTACTTTATGTCACTGCTGGCAGTCATCACCAAAGATGACGATGCCATATTTACAATAACATTATTCATAGATACATACGATAAGGGTATGTTTGTCCGTTTGGAGATTCAATGTCTAACAATCAAGTGGTAACTATTTCTATAATGTTTTCGCCTTATTATTGGCTTGCATCTCTGTCTTTCTAAGTACAGTTTTCACATGATAAAACAGTATTCGTAGTGCAAAGGTACTAATTTTCCTTCATATCTTCTCATATTTGAATGAAAATTTTTGTCAAACTACTAATTTCTTCTGAAAAACCCTTGCGATTCTTTCTTTTCTTCGCTCAAAAGTGCTTGTTCTGTTTTTTTCTTTTGGCAAATGTCAGAACGACTGATGATGTGTACCTTAGCAGCGCAAAAACAAGATTACGCTTGGGGGGATTCGCTTCGCCAGGGCATCTGTTTAATATAAAAAATGTTATTATTCTCAGGTCGCGGAGAGTAATTCAATGGAAATGTATTATCTTTGCAAGATGAAAATAGAAACTACATCTTTTAAGTAGTTCAGATTCATATATAGTGTAGATCAGGATAATATAATATGAAACGTTCGTTCAACATATTGATGGCTTTGATACTCTCGCTTATGGTGGTTTACCTGAGCGTGGGTACTACCGTCATGCACTGTCTTCGTTCCAACATGGTGAGTGTGGGGACTGTAGAGGATTGTTGTCTGAAACGTAGTCCTGATCATGAATGCTGCCAGGGGCATGGGCAGAGAGCTCAGGTGAGGAAACACTGTATGGATGTGAAGCAGTTGAAGTTGTCGCCAACCATGTCTGTACAGAAGGTGAATTTATATACAGCTCCTGTGTTTGCATGTATTTCTCCATTCCGTTGGCAGACGTTGCCCCGTCCTGTTATCTGTAGCATTCAGAAGGCAAGATATTGGAATCAGAACGTTCCGCATTCGCCTCCAAGGGCTTATCTTGCCCTCCTTAATACCCTGATTATTTGATTTTACCCTATTTGCAAATAGGTTGCAAAAGATTTTTTGTACTTTTGCGGCCGGAATTGTTATACAAAAAATCAAATAATTATATATGGCTAAAATAATGTATTCTAAATATTTAATGTTCAGCGCCCTGTTGTTTGCCGGTGCTGAAGTTTATGGTTATGGTAATAATGAGAAGGTGGGAATTGATGCACTGCTGCAGGATAAGGTTCCTGGAGATTCAGTCAGTTCGGCAGATTCCATCTTCAAGGACGAGGAGTTGAAGGAGGTTGAGATTGTAGCCCGCAAGGCGGGAACTTCCCGACTGGCTGGGGCTATGAATGGCATTGCCGTGAACAAGGAGGAGCTCTTCAAGGCAGCCTGCTGCAACCTGGGCGAGAGCTTCACCACCAATCCATCGGTGGATGTGGCTTATAATGATGCGACAACAGGAGCCCGGCAGATCAAACTGCTCGGTCTTTCGGGCACTTACGTACAGATGCTGACCGAGAATCTCCCTAATTACCGTGGTGCCGCCATCCCATACGCCCTGGGGTATGTGCCTGGACCTTGGATGAAAGGCATTCAGGTGTCAAAGGGAAGTGCTTCGGTGAAGAACGGCTACGAGTCGATTACAGGTCAGATCAACGTGGATTACCTGCAGCCTGAGGATGAGCAGCAGGTGGAGGTGAATCTCTTTGGCGATACGAAGAGCAGGGTAGAGGCGAATGCCGATGCCAATGTGCATCTATCGGACAAGTGGGCTACGGAGATTCTGCTTCATCATGAGAATATCCTGAAAAATCATGATGACAATGGTGATGGCTTCTTCGACATGCCGGGCAGGGAACAGTATAATCTGCAGAACCGCTGGGTGTATAAGGGGGAGAAATACATCTTTCATGGTGGAGTAGGGGCTTTGAAGGAAATCAGAACGAGCGGACAGGACGAAGAACATCTGAACTCTCATGTTTCTGATTCATCTTCCGATTCTCAGGGGCTCTTCCGTATCAAGCTCCATACCAACCGATATGAGGGCTACATGAAGCATGCTTTCATCCTGAATCGTGAGCACGGCACGAACATCGCCCTGATGTCTTCGGCTTCGATGCACCAGTTGGATGCGCAGTATGGCAACAAGCTCTACGACCTCAACGAGAAGAATCTCTATGGCTCACTGATGTTTGAGACGAACTTTACCCAGCAGCACAATCTCTCCGTGGGGGTGAGCGTGAACCATGATTATCTGGGACAGCGCACGAATGTAAATGTCACTCCCTATGCTCCAACAGGGGGTAATCATCCTTATATCAGGTCCGAGATGCAGCGACTGAACGAGAAGGAGACAACCCCTGGAGCATACGCCCAATACACCTATACGTTAGGCACGAAGTTGACGGCGATGGCAGGTGCGCGTTTCGACCATAGCTCCATCTATGGTAATTTCTTTACACCTCGTTTCCATGTGAAGTATTCGCCTGTCGATGCCATCAGCATCCGCTTGTCGGCAGGCAAGGGCTATCGCACGGTATTCGGTCTGGCGGAGTACAACTATCTGCTGGCAAGTGGAAGAGAACTTCAGATTGCCGGCGATGGTTTGAGGCAGGAGGAGGCTTGGAACTATGGTGTGAGCACTGCTTTCTATATCCCGCTGTTTTCCAAGACCTTGAAGCTGAATGCCGAGTATTACTATACCGACTTCAAGAATCAGGCAGTGGTGGATTACGATTGTAATAGCGGCTACATCTTGATCGGCAACCTGCAGGGCAAGTCTTATTCTCACACCTTCCAGATTGATGCTTCCTATCCTTTGCTCAAGGGTCTGGAGATTACGGCGGCTTATCGTCTGAATGATGTGAAATGTTCATACGGAATTGAGAATGAGCTGAAGGAGAAGCCATTGACAAGTAAGTACAAAGCCCTTTTCACGGCTTCCTATAAGACTTCATTGGCGTTGTGGCAGTTTGACGCCACCGTGCAGTTGAATGGTGGAGGCAGGAATCCGGAGCCTTACCGGTTGGCGGATGGAAGCCAGTCATGGTCTCCACGTTTCCATAGCTTCGAGCAAGTGAGTGCGCAGATTACCCGATGGTTTCGCCATTGGAGCATCTATGTAGGAGGTGAGAACCTGACAGGCTTCAAGCAGAAGACTCCCATCTATGGTGCCGCTCATCCATGGGGCAGGGTTTTCGAGCCCACTCTGGTCTGGGGACCTGTAGAGGGACGGATGTTCTATGCTGGCGTAAGAGTGAAAATTTAATTTTGAAAGTATAAGATTCAATTTTAAAAATATAAGAGTATGAAAAAGATTTTAGTAATTTTCACAATGATGATGGTGGCAATGGTAAGCTTTGCCAAGGACATCAAGACCGTAGTGTTCACCACAACCCCACAGATGCACTGTGCGGCTTGTGAGAACAAGATCAAGAGCAACCTCCGTTTCGAGAAGGGTATCAAGAGTATAGAGACTTCGGTCCCTAACCAGACGGTTACCGTAAAATACGATGCCGACAAGACCACTCCCGAGAAGCTTCAGAAGGGCTTCGAAAAGTTCGGCTACAAAGCTCGTATTCTGAAAGCAGGCGAGAAGGTCGTGAAGAATACCGAGGAGAAATGTGACTTGATGTAAAAACTACTCTTGATCCTAAAAAAAAAAGGAGGCAAAGCGCAGATTCAGTCAGCAATTGCCAATCCTCATTTTTTTTCAGCAGAATCCTAAAAAACAACGAAACCGACTGATTTGAAGCGATGAGCTTATAGTCAGTCGGTTTTGTTTGTTTCTGTTGGTCAGGGAATATCGAATGACTTGCCAGTCAATGTCGATTGCCTTTCCGGTCAGTCAATGTCTATCAATCGGAAATGCTTGTTGAAGGTCAAATCCAATCCGTTAGCCAGTTCCACTTCGTATTCATTCTTGTTCATTTCAATCTTTTTCACAGACTGTCCCGGATAATTGTCCTTCAGGTAGTTCTTGATGGCTTGCGGAATCAGCTTGGCTGGCACGATTCCCCGCTTGCAGTCTATCTCTGTAAGATTTCCTTTTTTGTCGAACTCCAGCTTCGTGCCATTCTGCAGTACTACGTCATAGCTTCTGCTGACAATGCCGGACTCAATCGTTACAAGCATCACCTTTTGACCATTGAAATGTTGGCTGAGCAAGGTTTGGACCTTGGCAGGAAGTTCTTTTACTGAGATAGGCTTGTCGTTGTCCGCATTAGCCACCATATTGCATGAGACCATGCAGCAAATGGTAATCATCAAAATGCTAAAAATTCTTTTCATAAGCTACAAATTAAGATTTTATAATACCTAAAAAGCGATGGATGCTTAAACGCCATCATCTAAGAATTAGACGCAAATCGTGCCTGAAAGTTTAAAGAGAAATTCTATTGCGGCTTCTGATGAAACTCCTTCCTTGTCTTTGCCATGGCTTCCGTAGTCATGTCATGGGTCTCTATCAGCAATGGGCTTTGTGATATTGCACAATCTTGACTCCGACTGATTTGTGCCTTTTCTTTTCTTCGATGCATTGGAAAATCAAGTCCATAATCACATGAGCCACCTATCCAGACGTAATATGTAGAAGTATCTTGTGTCATGATTATTCTGTAGGTTTCACCACAGCTCTCCACTCCATAAACTGCTTGGTCGTTTCTCCGCTATGATGGTCGAGGAAGAGACTGTGGGCGGTGTCGAGCTTGGCAATCGCCTGCATGTCGTCTGCATCGAGTTCGAAGTCGAAGAGACTCAGATTCTCCTGCATTCGCTCCTTGTGAATGGTCTTCGGGATGATGATCACGTCGCTCTGCAGCAGCCAGCGCAAGGCTACTTGTGCGGCAGTCTTGCCGTATTTCTCGCCAATCCGGGTGAGGGTAGGGTTGGTGAACAGTCCGTTCTGACCTTCTGCCAACGGAGCCCACGCCATGAGTTTGGTGCCCAACTCATCCATGGATTTGCGGGTCTCGTGCTGCTGGTTGAACACGTGCGTCTCCATCTGGTTCACCATCGGTGCAATCTCCATATTGGAAGCCAGGTCTATAAGATGATCAGGGAAGAAATTGCTCACTCCGATGGCACGAACCTTTCCTGCCTTGTAAGCTTTTTCCAAGTCACGATAGGCACCGTAGCGGTCGCAGTAAGGCTGGTGGAGGAGCATCAGGTCGATGTAGTCGGTCTGCAGTTTGCGCAGACTCTCGTCGATGCTCTTCATGGTCTGTCCCTCGCCATAGTTGGAATGCCAGACCTTGGAGACGAGGAAAATCTCGTCACGGCTGATGCCGCTCTTCTTCCATGCGTTGCCCACGGCTTCCTCGTTGAGATAAGCCTGTGCAGTATCTATCATCCGATAGCCCACGCTGAGAGCATCCAGCACGCAGCGCTCACACTCATCAGGTTCCACCTGATAAACGCCATAACCCAGTTGCGGCATTTCCACGCCATTGCTTAATTTTATCTTCTTCATAATCTGATAAGTTTTAATGTTGTACTTAAACACCTTTACCATATCCTTGTCGCCTCCCACGAGTAGGCTGCATTGGTTCAGCATTCCGGTGTCAGAGAATCCGCATTTCTCCATGACCTTTCCCGATGCAGGATTTCCTGTGAAGTGGTCTGCCCAGATGTTTTCGAAGTGCTTCTCGTGGATGCAGTAGTTGAGCATCATCTTCAAGGCTTCTGTGCAGATTCCTCTGTTCCAAAAGGTTTTCCCTACCCAGTAGCCCACCTCGCAGTCGTTTTCTCCGATTGGGATGTTGCTGGCTTCATGGGTGTAGTAGCCGATGCAGCCGATAGCCTCGCCAGTCTCTTTCAGCACAATCGCCCATGTCGTGTCATTATGGAAGTATGTCCGGATAATCTCCCTGCTTTCTTCCACAGACTTATGCGCCGGCCATCCCGCACGTGGTCCCACGTCAGGGTCGGAGGCGTACTTGAAGAGCGTCTCTGCATCAGATTCCTGCCAATGGCGAAGTAAAATTCTTTCTGTTTCCATTTGATTCATATTCCAATCATTTGATAATTATGCGCCTGTAATCCAGGAGGATAAGCCATGCTCAACTCTCATATCGGCACAATATATCTGCAAAAATACAAAAAATATTCAGAAAAGTGATTGTTGGGATGGATTTTATTTTTTTGCATAATCTTGATTTAACCTTATTTTATAAGATAGGGGGATATTTTTGAAAAACCGAAAATCCTTAATGACCGGAAATGGCCTTGACCGGAAATGACCGGATTCATGAATACATGTACCCATATACATCAAGGGGGGAGTTTGCTCGTGATGAGTAAACTCCCCCCCCCTTCAATTATTAATTGCTTTTGACGTTGAAAAAATGTAATAGCACTTCTGAAATATCTTTTCTGATAGCAATGGTGTGTGAATTGTCAAGCATGGACTGGGTGTTCTCCTGGTTGATTCTCACCAGATGCGTGTCCTTCCACGACGCAGCCATCCTTTCGAACGGAAAGCGGATGATGGAGGGCGTGTTGAATCCCACACCCAGTTCCAGCAATACCGTCCGCTTCTCCCTGGCATATTCCAAAAACTGGCAGTAACGCTCAGAGGCAGCCTGCCAGCTTTCGTCTTCTACGAAGTATTCATCGCATCTCACATGCACTGCCATCTTCTCTCCGTCTATCGGACAATGCGGCACCAGCGAAGACGGAATCCTGCAGTCTTCCGTAGCGTTCACCATCCGCTTCACCAGCTCCTCATTATCATATAATGTGTCGTGGCAACCTTTGGCACATTGCAGATAAGCATAGTCGCCCTGCACCTCGAAGAGGCGGTCTTCGTCAAATCCAGCCTTCCTGAACTGCCCGTCAACATTGGTCGTAATGACAAAATAATCCTTCTGTTTCACAAGCTTGAAAAGCTGCTGATACAGGGGCGCTACATTCCGAAAACGGATAAAGTCGATGTGGCGAGCCCAGCAAGCCCAATATTCCTCCTCCGTCTGGAAGGGATAAAAGTGTAAATATCCTATTGAGTTTCAAAAAAATAATTTGGAAGCATACGTTGCGGTTGAATACAAGACAGACCAACGAGGATATATTGTAAAAAAAAGAGTGGTTGCTTGCGACAACAAAAAATTCAAAAAGATAACATTGGATATATTCGACGAAGTTAAAACTCTCAAAATAGCCACAACAGAGAAAATAGATACAATCTACTTCCAATACAAGATACAAGGTTCACCAACTTTAATCCATTCAAAAGTAGATGTCAAGATTATCGGCTATGGCAGCAATAATAAATCAATTTTAATGAAGTAACTCGATTTATCATAAATAATAATTATTAAAGAGTCATGAAAGTATATTAGTCTTTCGTGACTCTTTAATGTCTAAGTATTATAATTTTCCTATAATGCCAATTCTATTTCCTTTTTTTTTACTTTTTAGTTATAAATTGCCCTAAAAACAACTTTTTTGAAACTTTTTTCCTGCTACGAAAAAAGACTTCACTCTCCCTTTCTACCTTTGCATCGTCAAAACAAGGAAGTATGGGTGAGCGGCTTAAACCAGCACACTGCTAACGTGCCGGACCGAAAGGTTCCGAAGGTTCGAATCCTTCTGCTTCCGCACTTTGGCTCGTTAGCTCAGTTGGATCAGAGCACGACGCTACGAACGTCGGTGTCGGGAGTTCGAGTCTCTCACGAGTCACAACATTGGAGGTTTGGCAGAGTTGGTCTATTGCACCGGTCTTGAAAACCGGCAGGCGGCAACGTCTCAAAGGTTCGAATCCTTTAGCCTCCGCAAACTTGCCCTATGGTATAATGGTAGCACAACGGGTTTTGGTCCTGTTAGCGAAGGTTCGATTCCTTCTGGGGCGACAAGTTAAAAAACAACTCCATGGTGTAATTGGTAGCATGCCAGATTTCAGATCTGGAGGTGGTGGTTCGAATCCATCTGGAGTTTATATGGAGTTTGTAGCTCAGTTGGTAGAGTGCCAGGTTGTGGCTCTGGTGGTCATGGGTTC
>CAKQPF010000070.1 GCA_934256705.1 uncultured Prevotella sp. | reverse complement strand
GGACGATTACTCATTTAGAGCAAGTTGCAGAGCCAAAAACGTGATTTTGAGTTTTTATCGGACAGCAATAATTTTTATCCATTGATATTTATATGGGTCATGGAGCAATTTGACTCCACATTGTCATCTGTAACATGCTATTCACTCGATAATCTGGTTATTCACAACTGCATCAAAACGCTCACTCACTTCTACCATCCATTCCGGCAACTTATTCATTGCCTGATATACTAAAGCATCAGGCATCGTCTTGTAATGGGCATAGGCCATCGGACCGGCTATGGCTGCTAACGTATCAGCATCCCCACCCAGTGATATAGCAAGCTTTATACAGTCAACATAGTCCTTGGAATCCAGAAAACAGATTATGGCCGGCCCTACCGTACCAGCACAGGTAGCGTTAAAGACATAATCATCATGAATATCGGAATATGTCTTATCAGCCCAGTCCGGATAGTATTTCCTAAGTATGGTTTCACGGATATAATCCTTGTCTTTGCCATTCTTCAGAAAGAAAATGGAAAGGGCTGTAGCTACAGCTCCCTTGATACCTTCAGGGTGATTATGTGTGGGATTTGCCGTCTTTTGAGCCAAAGAGACACATTCTGCATCAGTCTTTGCCAACCATCCAGCTGAAGAACATCGCATAGCAGATCCATTACCCTGACTACGATAAGGCTGGGGATTATGGCTGGCCATCCATAGTTTGAATTTACTGCTGAATCCTGCATGGCGATGCTCGTTTGCACATTTCCAAAGATTCATTGTCATGTCGAGATTGTCTATAAAAGCCTCTGCACAAGCAAAAGTCAGAACGGTGTCATCTGTAAAGTGTGCTCTGCTACTGAACATCTTTACCTTGTTATAGTCCTTGATACGTCGAGTTTTCCCTTCGTATGCACTTCCTGCTATGTCACCTATGGCCTCGCTAATCAGGTAGTTTTTCATATACTCCTTAATTCCGCAACACTATTATAGTTAAACTTTTCAAGTACCTGAGCAACAAAAAGTTGCCCAGGATCTTGCCATGTCAGAATTTTCACTTGTCTCAGTGTCGCTTTTAAAAACAAATAAAACTCTGAATGACATGGCAAAAGTACAAATAAAATCCGAGAAACTCACCCCCTTTGGAGGAATATTTTCCATCATGGAGGAAATTGATGCTCTTCTGGCTCAAACCATAGATTCCACCTTGGGATTGAGGTGCACACTGTATGGCTATCAGTACAGTGAATATTTTTTGCGGATTTGAGGATCAATAGATAAAAAACAAAATATCAATGGATAAAAATATTTTTATTGTTTTTATCCATTGATTTTTTTGTTCAACTTGCCTGGAAGGCAATACCGAGCGAAGCGAGAGTAACCCGGGACGAAGTCTCGGGATTATAACCAATAAGAGAGCGGCTGTCTGGAAGACAGTACCAGACTCACGGAAATATCAATGGATAAAAATAAGACATCAATGGATAAAAACATCATCATCCATTTTTCCTTTATTTTTATCTATTGATATTTTATCCCACGCTCAAAATCTATCCGTGTTTCCTTTGAACGCTTGTGGTCGTCGCGAAGCAATGGCCATAAAGGTGTGACACCATAAACAAACATCCGTTCAATCCGTCAGATCCGTGTTCGAAAAAAAAAATACACACGACCTCAGAGTTTATAATTGACCACGGATTTAACGGATTTAACGGATAATCTTTGCCTGAAAGGCAGTACCGAGCGAAGCGAGAGTAACCCTGCATTAGGGAATAGGAGAATAAGTAACTAAAGTTTCCCATATTTACAAACATACTCAAATGTCTGACTGTCAGCAAATTGTAAAAATGTTAATTTCGATTAGACAAAATGCGTAGTTATTTCAAACAAGACTGATATTGAGCATCAATAGGTTATGAATCCTATTCCAAAGCATTAAAGTATATTAACCCAATGATGCAACACTCTGGATTAGAGATGTTTATATGCGATAGTTGAATTATAACCGATTGATTATCAAGAGTGGGAAACTTCAGTTAGTAATTTCTTGCTTGTTGAGCAATTTTATTACCTCTCCGAATACTGGAATTCCAGAATTTGTTGTAACTTTGTCCATGATTTTGTGGTTTTTGAGTTTGGTCGCTACAAAAATACAAAATCTTTGGGGAATAGCCAACAGGTTCTTCCCCTTTTTTTGTCTTCATGCGCACGCACGTGCGAGAGGGCTGTCAGAGTTTTCTGGTTTTATCGGACAGCAATAGATAAAAATAAAGGAAAAATGGATAATGATATTTTTATTCATTGATATTTCCGTGAGTCTGGTACTGTCTTCCAGACAGCCGCTCTCTTCTTTGCTATAAATCCCGAGACTTCGTCCCGGGTTACTCTCGCTTCGCTCGGTACTGTCTTCCAGACAGATTTGTCGTATTGTAGTCTTATTGTCTTATTGATTGCAAATACTAACAACCAAACAACCAAACAACAAGACCACTAAATCACATGACAAAAAAAACGCCCTCACCTCACGGTGCGGACGTTCCAATCTCAATAGGTATTAGCTTTTTTAAGGTAAAAAGATTGTATTCAGGATAACGATTGCAAAGGTAAGGCTTTAATTTCAATAAACCAAATTTTTTTGACACTTTTTTTGAGGAAAATCAAAAAAATAACAAAAAACATCAAAAAAATAGCGAAAAACACACGAAAATATGGTTACTCAGTCTTTTTTTTTGCTGAATTTCATATCCACTTCCTCTTGCCCGACCTGAGTTGCGCCACTGCTGCCCATTACACCTCTTTTAATATAGGTTTTTAATATCGGAAATTTCTGCGGACAGGAATGCCTTGTTTTGTTGTGTGGTGATCCCCTCGTTTGGGGGAGAAGGCCATCTACCGGGAATGGAACCGCAACAGGGTGAACAGACGGAACAGAATGTATTTCCATTCCCAGTGCCAACGGAGGGGAAAGAGGTGGAGGGAGCGGAGTGCCGTCACCACTTCGCGCTGGAATGCCTTGCTGTGGCGCTGGCGGAGAAGCAGACGAAGGGTGTCAACGGCGAGGTAATCCAACTTGTACTGGGCGCACTCTATGTGGGGATGATGCTGGACGCCGCGGATGACGGACAGGATGTCACGAAGCCTTTGCACCTGCTTCGCATGGTCTGTGGACGTGGTGATGGTGCCGGGATGCAGGATATAGTCATATATTGTGCATGGTGTAGCCACGAAGGATGAGGCTGAGAGGAACAGACGCAAGGTGAAGTCCTCGTCCTCATGGTAGATGCCTTCGCGGAAAGAAAGTCCCTCGGAGATGAGAAACTCGCGGCGGATGATGTAAGCCACCGGGCAAGGCATGATGTTTCTGCCACGGAGGAAGATCCTTGCCGGATGGAACACGGCTCCGTAGAGCGGGATGTAGCGGCGGTAAGGCTTTGGCGCTTCCGTGCTTTCGCAGTCGTCGCCCTCCCTGCTCTGCACCATTTCTATGCCTATCACGTCTATCTTCTGGTCGTCGTCCATCTCCTTCCACGGCAGGGTGACACCGGGCAGGAGGCGGTCGTCACCGTCTATGAACCAGACGTAACGTCCCTTGGCGGCTTTCAGTCCGCTGTTTCGGGCGTTGCCCAGTCCGCCGTTAGGCTGGTTGATGACGGTCAGCGGAACGGGCGTATTCGCCCTGAACGCCTCTATGACGGAGAGCGTGCCATCGGTGGAACCATCGTTGACGACGATGATCTCTACCTCGTGACCTTGCTCTGTCACGGGGATGACACTCTGGAGGCACGCCTTGATGTGGCGCTCTATGTTGTATGATGGGATTATTATGGAGAGCATTTCGGTTGGGGGGTAGGTTATGGGTTGTTGGTTTTCGGTTTTCGGTTTGTAACCAACGGTAAAAGCCATTGGCACAGTGGCTCTGGTTCTCGGTGGGATGAAACTAACTGACCGACAACCAACAACCGACAACCAACAACCGTATTTCACTTCTTCCTGCCGCACATATCCAGATAGAAGCAGCGCTTGCACTGGTCCGGATCCCTGGCAGGCTCAAACTTCTTCGTCTCATCGAATATCTCGGAGAGAAGGTCTGACAGTCCTTTGCAGTAGGCATCGAGGTAGTCCTTCACGTCATGGACCGGCTGTCTGTCGAAACGCAGAACCGGGTCATAGTCCTTCTCACGTGCGAAATGCGGATAGAGCAGGGCAGGAGAGACCGGCATCCTGGTGTAGGGCTCGCCATTGTCGGGAGCGGAAAGTATCTTGGAGTAGAGCAGGGTCTGGAGATAATAGTCGGGATGGGTGTTGGCTCTCTGGTCATGCTGGAAGATTTCCTCCACGGATTTCAGTGGCACAGGTCGGCTTGCGCCTGTCTTGTAGTCCACCACTCTCATGGCCTTGTTGCCATTGAAACCGGTCACTATGTCGAGACGGTCGATGAAGCCCTTCACTTTCAGCGTGCGTGTGCCGGCGCTGGTGCGGAAGGAGACGGAGTCGTATATCCTCTTCTCCAGGTCCTCGATGTGGAAAGGTGCGTGGGCGATGTCGTAGTCTATCAGGCAGAGAATCATCTTCCTGATGATGTTCATGTTGACCATCTGCATTCCGTCAAGGGCAGGCATGTCCCTGTCGTCCTTGATATTGAACAGTTCCTCCTTGAATCCACGGATGATGGCACGCGAGATGAGCGACTCATCCTTGCGGATATGCTCCAGGTCATCCTTTGTCACGTCCTTTCCCTTGAAGGGAGAGTAGAGCGTCTCTGCCGCTTTATGGAACACGAGTCCGAACACTCTGTTGTCCATTTCGTCCTCATCATTGGTTTCCTCATCCTTGATGTCGCAGATGAAACGGTAGAAGAAGCTCAGCGGACAGCGCAGGTATTTGCTGACGGCAGTAGGGGAGATGTGGTCGATGCTGTTGAGTTTCTCGATGACAGGAGGTGTCTTCTCCACTGCTTCGATGCTGGAGCGGTTTACCGAAAGGTCGGAGACCATGGTGTGGTGCTGGATTGGAAGGCTGCTTTCCGCCATCAGCTGCATCATGAAGCGGCTCATCTCATTGGTCTTGGTGTCGTTGGCGGCATTATTGTAAGTAAAGGTGATGTCGCCAGCCCTTTGCATCATGCGATGGAAATAGTAGGCGAAGATGCCCACCTTGTTCTCCACCGTGGTCAGACCATACGCCTTTCGTATGCTGTGGGGGATGAAGGAAGCGTCGTCCACGCCCTTCGGTATGTTTCCTTCGTTGGCAGAGAGTATGAGCATGTGGTCGAAGTCGAGCAGACGGGTCTCCAGTACGCCCATTATCTGGATGCCCATTATCGGCTCGCCGTGGAAAGGCACGTTGGTGGAACGTACTATCTGGAATACCAGACTTTGCAGAGACATCTCGCTGATGTCCAGTTCGCCGGTCTCAAGGAGAGTGTTGACGCGAGTGATTAGCTGGTGCATACGGAATACGGACTCCTGCATCAGCTGCTGCTCGCGTGATAATTCGTACTTCCTGTCCTCGCCTTGCTCGTCTTTTTCGTTGCATTCAGCCTTCGCGCTGTTTGTCGCTATCTGCTTTATTATGGTCAGGATGCAGCGCAAGATCTCCCTGTTGCGGGTCAGTCTTGCGTCAGTGTCGGCTGGATTGCCACGGTAAGGAGAGAGCGGAGCGAAGAGCACGGCAAGGTTATCGTCAGCCGAAAGTTCGTCGATGGTAGGGTAGAAGATGTGCTCTGCATTGATGCGCTCGGTAATCTCCGCCGCTTTCTCCGAGATGAATTTCATGTAAGGATGGTGGAGGATGGTGTTCACCTGATGCAGTCTCAGCGTGCCTTTCAGACGGGATGTGCCTGAAAGCTTCAATGAGAATATCTCCTTGACGAGGGTGGCGATGAGGGTCTGCGAGAGAGGATAGCCCGTCGTGATGTTGATGTCGCTCACCTCAGGTGGCAGACAGTGGATTACGGTGGGCAGGATCTTCTCGTCGCACATCACGATAGCTGTGCGCTTGCCCGCCTTGATGCGCTCAGGAGTGAGCCATTGGCTGATGTAACGCGCCTGGATGTCTTCGGTGGAGGCAGAGAGAAAGGTGATGTTTTCCTTCTTTGTCAGGTTGGAGTATATGTCTTTGCCAGCCAACTGGTTAGGGAAGGCATGGAGATAGGACGAGATGTATTTTCCTGCTTCGTTGCCATTGTCCATGTAGTAGGAGTCGTAATCCCAGTAGAACACGGCTTTTCCCTCCCTTGCGAGGTCTTCGAAAAGGCGTTGCTCCACCTGCTGTAGTAGGTTGAAACCGGCAAACACGTACATCTTTGCCTTGAGACCGGACGGGTCGAAATGCTCAGCCACGTCGCGGTAGAGCATACCTTCGTAGGCTATTCCTTCGCTCCGCAATGCTTCACG
Organism: uncultured Prevotella sp.; assembly: GCA_934256705.1. Taxonomy (GTDB): domain Bacteria; phylum Bacteroidota; class Bacteroidia; order Bacteroidales; family Bacteroidaceae; genus Prevotella. Next base: position 11,505 of record CAKQPF010000070.1, on the reverse strand, counting down.
GAAGGAAGAATAGATGGAGGCGAGGACGTTCCACAGGCTTGCGAAATTCTCCTTGAGCGGTGATTTGTAGTCGCCGTCGAAGTTCTTGAAGAATCGTGTCAGCAGTTCCTTCTGCTCTTCGGTAAGGAATTCGACAGAGTCGAAGTCGTGGAGGTCGTTGGTGTTCTCGAATATCTTCACGTAGTCGCCCATGTTCTTGTCGAGGTCATCAAAGTCGCTGAGCATCAGTTCGCCCCAGCCATAGAAGTCATCGAGAGTCTCCTGGCTCTTGGTAAGGCGGCTGTAATGCTTGAAGAGCTCGCAGACGAGCTTGATCTGGTCGGCTACAAGCAGTGGGGAAAGGGAGCGGTAGAGCTCGCTTATGGTCATATACTGCGGGCTCCATACGGGTTTGCCTCCTGACTGGAGTATCAGTTCTTCGTTGAGGAAGAGTGAGGCGCGCTTGTTTGGGAATACCACTACTATCTCTGAGAGATTGTTGCCGTATTTCTCCAGCAGGTCTTTGGCTATTGCGTTGAGGAATGTTTTCATTTTGGGGGTTGTGGGTTGTTGGTTGTCGGTCGGGTAACCAACGGTAGAAGCCGTTGGCACGGTGGCTCTGATTGGGGTTGTGGGTTTTCGGTTGTGGGTTTTCGGTCGGGTAACCAACGGTAAAAGCCGTTGGCACAGTGGCTGGTGGCACGGTGGCTGGTGGAGTGGGGCTTGCCCGGCAGACTATTTCCTGACCTCCACGATGCCGTCGTCTTCATGGACATACCATATATATCCATGGACATCCGGGTATCCCATTTCTTCTATCAGTTTCATGTAGCGGCGCACCTGGTCCTTGTATCTGTCGTCCTCTTTGCCGAACTTATAGTCGATGACGATGGTCTCCTTGCCGTCAGTGATTACCCTGTCGGGGCGCTCATTGACTATCCTGCCTCCGACGATGCGCATTATGTTGCATTCGTTGAATACAGTCCAACGGTCAGAGAACCAGTCTTTTACCACTGGAATGTCAAATTTGGACTTCAACTGCTCCCTGAGCTGTTCGGGAGATAGCGTCTCATCGTAGATGATGCCGTCGAATTCAAACTGGCGGAGAGTCTTTTCCACGTCGTCATAAGTATGTATCTGCGAGAAGAGGGCGTGCATGATGCTTCCCATTGTGGTGAATCTCTTGCTGTCTTCATCGTCCAACGTGTCGTTGGCAAACTCGCGGCTCTTGTTGCTCTGACGGAAAAGGATGCTGCCATTGTCGTAGCTGTGCACCGTGACAGTCTCGTCCGTAGGGATGACTTCAAAGACATTGTCGTTCTCTTTCGATGGCTTCTCTTCCAGATAGTGCTCGCCGAAGATGAAGGAGCATTCCTTCGGCTCCTCTTCAGCTGCGCTGTCTTTCGCTTTGCGTGATGTTGTCTTCTTCGGTTTCTCCAGTCTGATGTCGCTGATGCCGTCATATTCCGCTCCACCAAGGGCATTGAACCTCTCCATATTCTGCAGCGTGGCGATGAGAAGGCATGTGCGGCGGTTGTCGCTGATGTCCTGATTGGCGATGATATAGAGCGAACGTCCCGCTCTGGTGAACGCTACATAGAGGAGGTTGAGATTGTCCACTATCTCCTGCATCCATTCCTCAGCGCCGTAGGTCTCGTAGATGGAATTGTCAAGGCTCTCCCTCTTGCGGTATTCCACAGGGATGAAAGGCAGGCGGGAGAATGGTTCCTCATGGGTGCGGCACCATAATGTCTCACCGTAAGTGGTGGTGGTAAGCCATGATGTGAACGGCATTATGACGTGAGGAAACTCCAATCCCTTGCTCTTGTGTATGGTAATGACGCGCAGACTGCTCACGCTTCCGATGGAAATAGGCTTGTGGCAGAGCTCTTCATCCCAGTATTTGAGGAAGTCATTGAGTATGGCACCGTTGTCCTCAAGGAATTTCTTCAGTCCGTCGAAGAAGGCGCAGGCGTATGGTTCCTGACCGTGGATGCGGTCAAGGGACAGTGTCTGGAAGAGATGCTCGGTGAGCTCGTAAAGCGACATGGAGAGCATCTCCTGCCTTCCTTGCGCGGAACAGAGGCTTTCCGGCATGTAACGGCAGAAAGAGTCGGCATCCGTGAGCAGGGCGTCATCGCTGATGTCTTCGCCCAGAACGAAGGAGACGTAGAGCTTCAGCAGCGAGAGCTTCGCCTTGATGTCATCCTCGTTGCGCAGATACTTCATGCTGTTCACGATGATCATCACGAGAGCGGAGGCTTCGAGCATGAATGCCTGGTCGGAGATGATAGGTATCTCCGGACTGTTTTCCGCGAAGTAGTTTGCCACTCTCGTCGCTTCCTTGTTGTCTCTCACGAGGATTGCGATGCTGCTGAGGGCGACATTCTGGTGGACAAGACCCTTGACGTAGTTCAAAGTGCGCTCAAGTGCAGCCTCGGCAAACTCATCCTTCACGTCTTCCGTGAGCAGGTCCACCTTGACGAAGCCGCGTTCAGGCTTCGATTCGGGCACATCCTGCTTCACGTCGCTGTATGCTTTCCTCAGTTTTGCGGCGTAATCACGCTGTAATTGCGCCACTTCCGCCGAGAGATTGTTTGCTTCGATGAATGCTTCCTGCTCCGATTCGTTCTCGGGCATTATCCTGTCAGCCTCTATATTGATGGCTTCGTGGAAGAAGGCGTTGTTGAATTCGATGATGTTACGCTCAGAACGCCAGTTGATCTGCAGGGGAACGGTGTTCAGCATCTCTTCTCCAGTAGGAGTTGTAAACTCTTCCTCGATGTTGTTCAGCAGTCGCCAGTCACCGGAACGGAAGCGGTAGATGCTCTGCTTCACGTCTCCCACGATGAGATTGTGCACCATATTGCCGTTTGCAGTGTCGGTGGTGTCCGCCTGCGACATGCAGTTGTCGAGGAGAATGCGGAAGTTCTCCCACTGTACAGTGCTCGTGTCCTGGAATTCATCTATCATGATGTGCTTGAGATAAGCACCTATCTTCTCGTAGATGAATGGAGCATTGCTGTCTCCAGCCTTTATCATGCTGCTCAGAGTGGTCTGGGTGTTGGAGAGCATGAAGCGGGCATTCTGCTCGTTGAGGCGGTTCATCTCTTCGCGGATTCTGAACAGCAGGCGCATCTTGTTGAGGTTCTTGAGCGTTGTCTTCGCTGATTTCGCCTTGCGGATGCTTGCCAGTCTCTCCTTTTCCGCATTCTGAAGATATGGCATGAAGACGGATTCTGCCAGTTCGGCAATGCGTCCCTTGCCCCAGACAGAGGCGTTTACCATGCCGTTCTTTGCCCTTTCAGGAGGGAATTTCGCGTCTTCGAGACCATAATTGCCATTCTTCAGCTTGATGAAATAGCCCGGAACACCGGCTGACTTGTATGCGAAATCGTCTATCGTAACGCCGTTTTCATTCATCAGAATTTCAAACCCGTTGCCGATGTCCATGAATTTCTTCTTCGTGGTCTGCAATATCGCGTTCATCTCCTTCTTGTATTCCGCGAAGAAGGACTGGTCTCCGGCTATGTCAGCAAGGAGATGCTCGTTTGCCTTGAAGAATTCCTTGGTCAGATTGTTGGCGAAGTCCTTGATTTCAGTGCTGATATTCCATGACTTTCCATCGTCCATCTTCTCGTCGATAAACTGCATTATCCAGTTCATCAGCGTCTTGTCCTGGTCCAATGTCTCCATCATTGCATCTACGGCTTCGCTTATCACCATGCTGTCCTGCAGGGAAATGCGCATGTTGTTGCCCAGTCCGAGCTCCTTGACCATATTGCGGAGCACGCTCTGGAAGAAGGCATCAATGGTCTGGATGCGGAATCTGTTGTAGTTGTGGAGAAGGTTATAGAGGGCGATACCGGCGCGTTCACGCACCAGTTCCTTAGTGTAACCCAGTTCGGCGACTATCTTTTCGAGGTAACTGTCGCTGCTCTTCAGTCCCTTGGAGATACCGAAGAGCTGGCTGACGATGCGGTGTTTCATCTCTTCTGTCGCCTTGTTGGTAAAGGTGACGGCAAGGATGTTCTCGTATCTCTTCGGATCTATGATGAGCAGTTTGATGAATTCCACGGCAAGGGTGAACGTCTTGCCGCTTCCGGCACTTGCCTTATATACTGTCAGAGCTTTGTTCTCGTTCTTCATTTTCTTTGACTGTAAGGTGTAATATATTGGTGTTTAGGATTTTATTGCAGTCGTATTTGAGCGTGGAAGCAATGCTTTTATCGCACGGTTACCTTCTGTTTATCAGTCTTCTTCAATGCTTATCACGCGCCATCCCACATCGGTGAGTTTCAGTTTGAGTCTCTTTTTCACGTCTTTATATAGGTGGGCTTTCGTGCCGAGCGTGTCCATCATATAGACATTGTCGAGCAGTACCGTTGCAACGGCATTGCTGTCGTCCTCCATAGAGATGTCCTCCACCTCGATGTCCGGTATCTCCGTGGCACCGTGGAGCACCTCGATGTCCGCCTTGTGCACATTGCTTGAGAGGAAACGGATGCGCAATTCCATGTTCTCGTCAGCGAGACTGATGGCGTCTGCCAGTCGCCATGTGTAATAATACTTGGCAAACAGCCCCGCTGTGTCTTTGGCTTTGTCTTTCGGCGACGGTCCTTTGTCGCATGAAAAAAGTGCTCCGGAAAGGCAAATCATAGCAAATATAGTGGTGAAAAGGTATCTGTTCATATAAAAAGTTATAAATTTTTTACAAAGGTACAGAAAAATATTGGGAATTTCAGTCTTTTTACTTACTTTTGCATAAAATATCAACCAAAATGCTAAAATTTATATCTTTCGGAAGTGGAAGTAGTGGCAACTGCTATTATCTCTCCACAGGAACCGATGGACTATTTCTCGATGCAGGTGTCGCGATAAGAAAACTGAAGAAGTACCTGCATGATTATGACATCAAGATAGAGAGCGTCAAGAATATACTTGTGACGCATGACCATGCTGACCACATCAAGTCGGTTGGCGCTCTTAGTGCTGAATACAACATTCCGGTCCATGCTACGCGTGAGGTACACGAAGGTATCGGGCGAAATTATAGTGTCCACAAGAAAGTTCCAGGCAGTCTCGCTCATGTGATAGAGAAGAATGAGCAGGTCAGAATCGGCGATTTCCTGGTCACTCCGTTCAGCGTTCCGCATGACAGTTCTGACAATGTGGGCTACAGAGTGGAGTATGATGGAATCGTATTCTGCCTTATGACTGACGTGGGGCACGTCACCGAGGAGATGAAGTCTTACATAGGTGAGGCAAATTACCTCGTTCTTGAAGCCAATTATGATGAGGAAATGCTGAAGGTGGGCAATTATCCGCAGTTCCTGAAGGACAGGATACTGAGCCCTAACGGTCACCTCAGCAATCGTGAATGTGGCGAAGCGCTTGCCAATAACGCCACTTCCGAGCTCCGGCACGTATGGCTCTGTCATCTTTCAGAAGAGAACAACCATCCGGTTCTGGCACAGAAGACTGTGGAGCAGGTGCTGCGCTCGTACGGCATCGTCATAGGAAAGGACTTCGCCTTTGACGTGCTGAAGCGCAAATGTGCATCCGAGGTCTTTGAATTGACTTAGGAATTGTTCCGGTCATCGGCTGCTGATGATGGACCGTTGCGGGTAAGAGGACAATCAATTACTGATCTCTGCCCCGCGGCAAACCACGGTCCGGGCGTGAAAGGCTTATGCTATTTGACGTAAATCTCCATCCGGTAATCCCCAATCATTAAACCAATTAAAAACAAACAACGATATGAAAAAGTTTTTTTCACTCATGGCAATGCTGCTCTGCACTATGGCAATGATGGCCCAGGCAGAGATTAAGTTTGACAAAACTGTTCATAATTTCGGCTCTTTCTCTGAGAAGAGTCCTGTAGTGAAGTGCGTGTTCACATTCCAGAACGTAGGTGACAAGCCGCTGGTCATCAATCAGGCAGTGGCAAGTTGCGGATGCACTATCCCTGAATACACCAAGAAGCCTATCCAGCCAGGAGAGAAGGGCACCATCACTGTCACTTATAATGGCAAGGGAAAATTTCCTGGTCACTTCAAGAAGACTATCACCGTGCGCACCAATGCCAAGACAGATATGATCCGTATCTATGTCGAGGGAGACATGCTTGAGGCGAAGGATGCCAAGTAAGGTATGGTTCTTTCGATTATAATACGGCATTATAGTACAAATACAAATAAACAACAGGTTCCAAGAATCACCGCTGTCATGGTGCGAAAGCCTTCATCTCATGCTCAGAAGTCATATCTGTGACGCTGCTATGACTTCTGAGCATGAGATGAAGGACAATTCTGAAGACATTCCTGGTCTTTGTCAGATAAGGCTGGAATGTTCCTAAGAAGGCGATCAGAATAGTGACTGGAGACTCTTGGAGCATCTTTATATCTAAACAATAGCTATATGACTCCATCCTTCACAGACTCGGAAATCGAAAAGATTCTTCTCCTGAGGGACCAACTGAAGGAGAAGATTGGGTCGGCTTTACAACCGAATGACGAAAAGGCTTTGCAGAAATATATTCTCGAAGCCACAGAGAACAGCACCATACAGCGCGATGCTTTTGGTCTTAATCCAGTGCTGATGAGCATGCAGACCGCCGTTATTGCAGTCGATGAAATAGGACTCAGCAGGGACGGCGTGCTCGCTACAATCATCTATATCAGCGTGATAAACGGTCACGTCACGCTGGAAAACGTGCAGAATGAATTCGGAGAAAGCGTCGCAAATATAGTAAAAGGCCTCGTCCGTCTGCATGAACTCTACAAGAAGACACCGGTGGTGGAAACAGAAAACTTCCGAAACCTCATCGTCTCCTTTGCTGAAGACATGCGTGTAATCCTCATTATGATAGCCGACCGCGTGAATATCATGCGCGAGATACGTGATGCGGAGAATGAGGAAGCAAGGCATCGCGTGGCTGAGGAAGCCAGTTATCTCTACGCTCCGCTTGCGCATAAGCTCGGACTGTATAAGTTGAAGAGCGAACTGGAGGACCTTTCCCTGAAGTATCTGGAGCATGATACCTATTATATGATACGCGAGAAGCTGAATGAGACGAAGGCTTCGCGCGACAAATACATCAGTGATTTCATCGGTCCGATCCAGCAGAAACTGGAAGCTCTGGGCTTGAAATTCCACATAAAGGGACGCACCAAGAGCATACACTCCATCTGGCAGAAGATGAAAAAGCAGAAATGCCAGTTTGAAGGTGTCTATGATCTCTTTGCGATCCGTATCATCCTTGACTCCGAACTCGACCGTGAGAAGATGGAATGCTGGCAGGTATATAGTATCATAACCGATATGTACCAGCCTAACCCTAAGCGATTGCGCGACTGGCTCAGCGTTCCAAAGACCAATGGATATGAAAGTCTCCACATCACAGTGCTCGGACCGGGGCAGAAATGGGTGGAAGTGCAGATCAGAACGGAAAGGATGGACGAGATAGCAGAGCACGGTCTTGCCGCCCACTGGCGCTATAAAGGCGTAAAAGGTGGACAGGGCGGTCTCGACGAATGGCTTGCCAGCATCCGCACAGCGCTGGAAGCAGGCGATGATCTCCAGGTGATGGACCAGTTTAAGGCTGACCTTTACGACAAGGAGGTATATGTATTCTCCCCTAAAGGCGACATTCTCAAGTTCCCTAAAGGCGCTACAGTGCTCGATTTTGCCTATCATATCCACAGCAATATCGGCAGCCATTGTACGGGAGCAAAGATAAACGGCAAGAACGTGACTCTGCGCGAGGTGCTCAACAGCGGTGATACCGTGGAGATTATCACCAACTCCAAGCAGACTCCGAAGAAGGAATGGCTCAATATAGTCAAGACTTCCCGTGGCAAGGCGAAGGTGCGTCAGGCTATCAGAGAGAGCCAACAGGCTGCAGGACTGTATGCAAAAGAACTTCTTGAACGTAAGTTCCGCAACAAGAAGATAGATGTCGATGAGAGCATTCTGATGCGTCTTATCCGAAAGATGGGATATAAGGAGACCTCTGACTTCTATCGTGACATCGTCAATGAGGCGTTGGAGCCAAACATCGTGGTGGAGCGTTATCAGGAAATGAAGCAGCATGAGGACAACGCATACGCCAATGCTGCACCTGTTCGCTCTGCGGAAGAGTTTCAATTTTCTAATTCTCCTCAGCAGAAGACGTCGGCTTCGGCCGGTGATACCCTCATCATCGACCGTGACATGAAGGGAATCGACTACACTTTGGCACGCTGCTGCCAGCCTATCTATGGTGATCCTATCTTCGGTTTCGTGACTGTCAATGGCGGAATCAAGATCCATCATGAGAATTGTCCTAATGCCACTGACCTCAAGACGCGCTTCGGCTATCGTGTGGTGAAAGCAAGATGGAGCGGAAAGGGACAGACCCAGTATGCTGTAACGCTGCGAGTGGTGGGCAATGATGATATAGGTATTGTGACAAACCTTACCTCTGTCATTTCAAAGGAGGACAGACTGGTGCTCAGAAGCATCTCCATCAACTCTGATGACGGACTTTTCTCCGGCAATCTCGTGGTGCAGATTGACGACAAGCATCGCCTTGAGGCGCTGATAAAGAAGCTTCGTGCCGTTAAAGGCGTAAAGTCAGTCACAAGATTGTAAAAGGAACCAAAGCGCAAGTTCGTTCACTCGTTATGCTCCGAATGACTTCTTTGCTTACTTGCACTTTGATTTTGACAAAAGCTTTGAAATATAGAAATGCTGATTTATAGAATCATAATGAAATGAAAACAGCCTCCCGAAAAGGAGGCTGTTTTTATTTTAACTTGTTCTGAATGAATTGATTGATGGCTTTCACGTGCTTCGCTGGATGCGTTGCCTCGGAAGTCAGTCTCTCGACGTTGTCTCGTACGGAGTTGATTTCATTGAAAAGGTCGCTGAAAGCATTCTGCACGATGTTCGGACGTCTGCGCCGCTTGTCGGCATTGGGATTGACCACGATGCGTATTCCGCGGTGGATAAGCTCGATGTCAAGGTCTGCCGGAGCCTCGACAGGGTCGCCGTCATAGTGGATGACTCCAGGTTTCGCACGGTGAACGTGCAGCTTCTTGGTCTTGAAAGACTTGATTTTGGAGTTCTTGTTCAGCGTCTTGTTGAACATCTCGATGCTTATCTGCGGAGCCTCGATGAAGTCGAACGGCTCCATGATGATAACGTCCATCAGACCGTCAGCCATACTTGCCTGCGGAGCGATGTAGGCATCATTGCCATATTGCGAAGCATTGGCGCAGGAGATGAGAAATGCCTTGTATGTGGCATGGTATTCATCGAATGTCACTTCGTAGGTCTCTGGCTCGTATGACAGTCCTTCCTTGAGGATAAACTCTGCATAGGTCATAGGACCGCGCTTGCCGGCCTCCGCGAATTTCGCACTTATGAATGCATCAAAGCCCATTCCGCAGGTGCAGAAGAAAGGATGCCCGTCGATGATGCCGTAGTCGAGGTCGTGTATCTCGCATGAGTTGATTACCTCCAGCGCCCCTTTTGCGTTGAGCGGGAGCATCAGGTGGCGTGCGAGTCCGTTGCCGGAACCGCAAGGTATGATGCCGAGGGCGGTGCGGCTGTCGGTGAGCGAGCGCGCCACCTCATTGATAGTGCCGTCGCCTCCGACTGCAATCACGATGTCAGCGCCCGTATTCTTTGCTTCAGTGGCAATCTCGGAAGCATGTCCGGAATATTCCGTAAATCTGATTTCTACATCGAAAATCTCCTTGTCGATGTATCTTTCTATGAGCGATGGCATGGAGTCCTTGTTTGCCGTGCCTGAAATCGGGTTTATGATGAATATGATTTTTTTCTTTGCCATTGTAGGGGTAGTACATGTTTTCGGGACTGCAAATATACTAAAAATAGCGTAATATTATAGATGTTTTTACGTGAAATTAACAGATAATGGTATATTTCTTGATAAAAATATGCTATAATAACTATTTTTTTTGTAACTTTGCATCCTATTTAGTGTAAAAGGCAATAAGTTTGAGCCGTCTGATCAGTCAGAATGGCTCTAAAACCTTGCCTTGATTTTACTATATAAGGCATTTGAATCGGTTAGCCCATACTGTCAGGAAAGGCTGGTCCTTTTGTCTTAAAGCAAAGAAATAATATATAAAAAATAAATGGGACAGTTACAGAAAAAATTTGAAAGTTACCGCTTGCCACAGAAGTTTATGGAAGCAGGTGTTTATCCTTACTTCCGTGAAATCACCGGCAAGCAAGGCACAGAAGTCGATATGGGGGGACATAAGGTTCTTATGTTCGGTTCCAATGCTTACACTGGCCTTGTAGGTGATGAGCGAATCTGTGAGGCTGCCAAGGCTGCCATCGACCAGTACGGCACTGGTTGCGCAGGAAGCCGTTTCCTCAATGGCACCCTCGACATCCACGTTAAATTGGAAAAAGACCTTGCAGAGTTCGTAGGCAAGGATGAAGCTCTCTGCTTCTCTACAGGTTTCTCTGTCAATGCTGGCGTAGTGGCAATGGTATGTGGTCGTGAGGACTACATTATCTGCGATGACCGTGACCACGCTTCTATCGTTGATGGACGTCGTCTCTCCTTCGCACGTCAGTTGAAATACAAGCACAACGACATGGAGGACCTTGAGAATATCCTCAAGAAGCTTCCTTATGACGCTGTGAAGCTTATCGTCGTTGATGGCGTGTTCTCTATGGAAGGCGACCTCGCGAAGCTTCCTCAGATTGTTGAGCTCAAGCATAAGTACAACTGTTCTATCATGGTCGATGAGGCGCATGGTATCGGTGTATTCGGAAAGAACGGTCGTGGAGTATGTGATCATTTCGGTCTTACCCATGAGGTGGACCTCATCATGGGCACTTTCTCCAAGTCGCTTGCTTCTATCGGCGGCTTTATCGCTGGTGATTGGGATACAATCAACTTCCTTCGCCATAACGCGCGTACATATATATTCTCTGCTTCTAACACTCCGGCTGCTACTGCTGCCGCTCAGAAAGCGCTCGACATCCTCAAGACCGAACCGGAAATCATCGGTCGCCTCTGGGACGTTACAAAGTATGCCCTCAAGCGTTTCAAGGATGAAGGCTTTGAAATCGGCGACACCGAGTCTCCTATCATTCCGCTCTACATCCGCGATGTGGACAAGACGTTCCTCATCACTGCTCTCGCATTCGAGCGTGGCGTGTTCATCAATCCTGTCGTTCCGCCAGCGTGTGCACCGTCCGACACACTCGTGCGTTACGCCCTTATGGCTACGCATACCAAGGAGCAGGTGGACCGTTCCGTTGACATCCTCAAGGGAATCTTCCAGGAGCAGGGCGTGATAAAGTAGTCTTTCGTCTTTAGTGACGGTAAAATCATACCAAGTTGTTTTTTCACCGTCACTTACTTCAATAGAGATAACATAAGGAAAGCCAGTCTGGATGATGTTCCGGACTGGCTTTCTTCGGTATGCTCGGCATGAGCTTATTCTAATGGGTGCAAGTCCCTAACAAGCCCTAATAGCGGGAATTGTATAGCTA
>CAKQPF010000069.1 GCA_934256705.1 uncultured Prevotella sp. | reverse complement strand
ATGGTTCGTTAGCTCAACTGAATAGAGCATCTGACTACGGATCAGAAGGTTGCAGGTTTGAATCCTGCACGAATCACTCAGGATAAGGACAAAGAGGAAATGATATTTCTGATTTGTCCTTTTTTCGTTCCCATTATTTGTTAACTTTTAGGATAATTATACCCGCTTATATCAAAACAAACTGTTTGCTAAAATGAAATACTATGTTACCCATTTCCATATAAAGTGTGATGATGAGTCGGTGCTCCAGCCGAGTCGTGATATCCTTGCCGCCATAGCCGGTGAGTGTGGATATGAGACGTTCATGGATTCCGACGACGGAGTGGATGGATATGTCCAGACGGATATGTATGACGAACAGTTGCTTGCTGACAGCATAGCCGATTTTCCCATCGAAGGCGTTACAGTGGCATACTCCACGGAGGAAGTGGAGGACCAGAACTGGAACCAGACATGGGAACAGGAGGAAGGCTTTGAGCCGATAGTCATCGACGGCAAGGCTGTCATCTATGACATCCGTCATTCAGATGAGGAGCAGATATCGCAGATGGATGAGGAGATTAAGATAGGCATACAGGCCCGCAACGCTTTCGGCACCGGCACTCATGAGACCACCCGTATGATGGTTTCACGCCTCTTGAAGTCCGACCTTCAAGGCAAGCGCATCCTCGATTGCGGTTGCGGTACTGGCATCCTTGCCATTGTGGCTTTGAAATGTGGCGCTTCAGAGGCCGTGGCTTACGACATCGACGAGTGGAGCGTGGAGAATGCCGAGCACAATGCGCAGATAAATGGGGTAGGGGAGAATATCCATGTCCTCGAAGGCGATGCTAAAGTGCTGAGCCATGTCAGCGGTGTCTTCGACGTGGTGGTGGCGAATATCAACAGGAATATCCTCCTCAATGATATGGAGACCTTCAAGAGCGTCATGAGTCAAGGCGCACATCTCATGATCAGCGGCTTCTATGAGGCTGACATCCCTATGCTTGTCGAGAAGGCTGACGAGCTGAGACTCACGCTGGTAGATAAAATGCAGGATGGAGAATGGTGCTCGCTGGAGTTCCATTCGTAGGTTTGTTGTCTTGTTGTTTCGTTGTTTGGTTGTCGTCTCGTTTTGTTGATAGCTTGGAAGGTTGCGCATTCTGCAGAATTACCATGCGATAAAGTCATCAAGCAACTAAACAACAAGGTCACTAAACAGCAAGACAACCAAACGACAATCCCCCCAATACAACGCTGACCACGTGTGAGAAAATTGTCCTATTTTCCCGTACGTGGTTCTTTTTTGAAAAGTATTGTTGTAACATATTGATAATCAATAAGGTATAAAAGCATGGTTTTTGCGTTGCAAAAGCATAGCTTTTACCGCCTAATAGCATAGCTTTTACAAGGTAATATCTATGCTTTCACATCCTAATATCATAGCTATTGCAGAACGATAGCAATCCCATCGCCCTTTTGTTCCATTTTTCTCTCCCGTTGGACGCTTGGATTCGTATGTGAAAAATGCAAACTAAAGAAATCCCTTACTGCGTCAGCGCGATTTTTCACTCTTCACTTTTCACTCTTCACTTTTCACTCTTAGCTTTTCTATCTTTACTTTTCACTCTTCACTTTTCACTAAAATGCGCTTCTACTCCTGTATGCAAAGCTGCTTGAGGTCATAGAAAGAGCCGTTGTAGATGTTCAGATCCACGTGTCCCTTTATGCCGGGGAGCTGTCCGGCATCGGTATGCTGCCAGAATTTCCATTGTCCTTTGTACTTCACCTTATCTACATAATAATGTGAAATCCAGAAAGGGTAGTCGTCAAATCGCGAGTCGCTGAGGTTCAGCATCTTGAATTTGTAACTGGTGTAGATAATCGGTTTGACGTGATAGCGGTCTTCTATGATGTGAAGCCACGTAAGGATGTCGCGCTGAAACTCATCCACAGGCTGGTCTTTGCTCTTCATCTCCACGTCAAGGACGGGAGGAAGGTCGCCTTTTTCCAGTTTTACCTTGTCAAGAAAGAAATAAGCCTGACTGCGTGCAGACGACTTGATGCTCCAGAAATGGTATGCTCCGCGGATAAAACCGTATTCCCTTGCCTGAAGGAAATTGTCGTGGAAATTTTCATCCACCAGAGAAGAGCCCTCCGTAGATTTGATAATGACAAATCTGACAGGGCACTTGTTGATGAGTGCCTCACGCAGTTTCTCCCAGTCTATCTCGCCCTGATGGTGGGAGATGTCTATGCCCTGGGTCTCGTAACCCTCCGGATACTGGGCGTCACCGTAAATGGCTCTCCATCTGAATCCTGTCGGACCGACGAAGAAATAATAGAATATGGCTATATAGATGACGGCAACGACCGTTCCGCCGAGCCACCAAGCCCAGCGTGGAAGTCTCTTCCTTTTGGTGTTGTTTCTTCTGTTAGCCATAAGCGTTTTTACGAAAAAAAAGTGAAAGGCAAGTGGTGAAATGGATTCACGGCTCGCCTTCCGCTTTTATATTGTTGTAGGTGAAGCTGTGATTATGCGGATAATTCGGCTCACCTGTTTGTCTGTCAGTATTTTGATGTTATTTGTCTTCCTGCTCGAGTGTGAGGGTCATTGTAGGACGGTCGCAAACCTCTGTAGGACCAAAGTACTGGATAGGACCAGGATATACGAAGCTGGTGTTGCGTGCCCACTCGGTGCGATGACGCACGAAGTACTTGTAAGGCTTGCCGGAAAGCTGTACGAGAGCCTTCTTGATTACAGGCTTCATTTCGCCGGAACGCTTCTCCATGTTCATCATGGCAGTGATAGGAATACCACCTGCAATCCATTCGTCGGCAGGCTTGAATGTGTTGCGGATAGAAGACATATAGCCTGTCTTGCCAGCAGCGATAAGCATTGAAGCGTTGAAACCGAGAGAGTAGCAGTAGTCTGCATCCCAGTTGGATGGTGCTGCGCAACGTCCCTCATATCCGAAGAAGTGGTGCTGGGTAGCGAACTTGCCTGTGTAGATGCCGTCCTTCTTCCATTCATCGAGCTTCTTGGCTACCATTTCAGCGAGAAGCTGCTCGGTCTCGATGAGAGAAACCTGCACGTTTCCGTGTGGGTCACGCTCAAGTGCGAGCTGGCGGGAAACGGAGATAGGGAGTGACTTGAAGATAGCTGCATTCTCGTCAGAGAGGTGCTTGAGCACGTAAGAGATCTTCTTGTCGTTGGCCACCATCTCGAAGTCTGCCTGGTTGGCAGCGAGGAGGTCGTTGAGCTCAGCGATAAGTTTCTTGATAGCTGGGATAAACTCGATGAGACCTTCCGGTACGAGCACCACGCCATAGTTCATGCCGAGGTTAGCACGGTCGGTGACTGTCTCGCAGATGTATGTCACGATGTCGTCGAGAGTCTGGTTCTTGGCCTCTACTTCCTCGCCGAGAAGGGTGATGTTAGGGTGTGTCTGGAGAGCGCATTCGAGGGTAACGTGGGAAGCGGAACGGCCCATGAGCTTGATGAAGTGCCAGTATTTCTTGCAGGAGTTACAGTCACGCATGATGTTGCCGATAACCTCAGAATATACCTTTGTAGCAGTGTCAAAGCCGAAGGATGCCTCGATAGCCTCATTCTTGAGGTCACCGTCGATGGTCTTAGGGCAACCGATTACCTGAACGTCTGCTCCGATGGAAGCATAGTACTCTGCGAGCACGCAGGCATTGGTGTTTGAGTCGTCACCACCGATGATTACGAGAGCCTTGATGTCGAGAGCCTGAAGGATTTCGAGACCTTTGTCAAACTGGTCCTTCTTCTCCAGCTTTGTACGACCAGAGCCGATGATGTCAAAACCGCCAGTGTTACGGTATTCATCGATAATCTCTGCGGTAAGCTCCATATAGTTATGCTCCACGAGACCGCCAGGGCCAAGGATGAAACCATACAGCTTGTTTTCAGGATTAAGCTTCTTGATGCCGTCAAAGAGACCGGAAATTACATTGTGACCACCAGGGGCCTGACCGCCGGAAAGGATTACGCCGACATTCATCTGCGCAGTGTTCATCTCGCCATCTCTTGGCTCGAACTTGATGTATGGCATTCCGTATGTGTTAGGGAACAGCTCCTGAACTTCTTCCTGGTCGGCTACAGACTGTGTAGCTTCTCCTTCTACAACCTCGAGAGCGCCACGCAAAGCCTTAGGAAGTTTTGGCTGGTATGAAGCGCGGGCAATTTGTAATGCACTTTTTTCCATTTTGATAAAAAGGTGTCTGTTTTTGGTTTAATTTTAAAGCTATATACTACTGATGGCGGACTCTTTGTCCGCTTGGTTTATCTACCTTATTATATAAAGCAATGCAAAAATACTCATTTTAATTGAAAGCAAGAAGGAAATTCTAAAATATTTTTAAAAAACATACATTTTTTTGACTCTTTATTTCACGTTTCATGTTTTTTTGTTACATTTGTGCTGAAAAACCTTCCTGTTGCGTTTGATGAGGGAGGAAACTTATGCACCCGAATTAAATGGATTTATAATTATGGCAAACAAAAGAGAACTGAAGAAAAGGATAAATTTCGTTTGTGGCGGACTGTTTGCTGAGTGCGTCGCGGCATACAATTATGCGTCAAGAGAAGACAAGCAGGAGAATGTAAAGGCACTGCTCGGAAGCATTCTTCATATGCATTCTGACTATATCATGCGTGTATCGCATCCTGAACCTGGAATGAAGCCGAAAGTATATTACAAGGCTCTCACCGAATCATTCAACAAGGAAGTGATTGACGTGGTGGACAGAATAGGAAATATGCTGTCTTGATGCTATATAGGGACTTCGGTAAACTGTAAACTGTAAGATGATAAAGAAATTCTGTAACTGGCTGCTCTGCAAGCGTCTCGGATGGAAAATTGACGTCAATGTGGAGCTGCCGCAAAAGTGTGTGATATGTCTTGCGCCCCATACAAGCAACTGGGACTTCATATATTCCATGCTTTACAAATTTGCTACTGGTATCAATTCCAATTTCCTGATGAAGAAAGAATGGTTCTTCTGGCCGCTCGGACCTGTATTCAGGAAACTGGGAGGAATACCTGTGTATCGTGACAAGAAAACTTCCATGACTGATAATCTGGCTGATGCGGCTGTGAAAGCCAGTAGCTTCCGCATCTCTATCACGCCGGAAGGCACGAGAAAGGCTAATTCGCAATGGAAGAGAGGATTCTATTACATTGCCCTGAAGGCCGGAATACCTATCCTGCTCTATGGACTTGACTACGAGCGCAAACTGATATATTGCCATCGCAGTTTCGTTCCCACTGGGGATGTGGAGAGGGATATGCTGGAGATAAAGGATTATTTCAAGGACTTCAAAGGCAAGAAGCCGGAGCAGTTCGCTTATTAGAATGACAGAGAATAATAATATTATAAGATTTTTCATAGCGTCGCTGATCCTTGCCATGCACGCTTTCGCCCCGGATAATGCGGATGCCCAGCGCAGGAACTGGTGGGGAAAGACCAGATATGACGGCCCGGCATGGGTGAGGAATGTGTCCCGACCGAATGAGATAGACCGGGGTCTGGACGGGCATCACATATCTCTCTGGGCAAGCCATGGCAGATATTACGCTCATGCCAAGGACAGATGGAAATGGCAAAGGGTGAACTTGTTCTGCACCAACGAGGATGTGTTCACCCAGACTTTTGTCGTGCCTTATCTCATACCTATGCTTGAGCGTGCCGGTGCCAATGTCTTTACGCCGCGAGAGCGTGACTGGCAGAAGCACGAGACGGTCATCGACAATGACAAAGCCCAGATGGCTGTGGATGGAATGGTCGTTTCAGGTGCCGTGACAAACTATGTCGAGGACGGAAAATGGAAGGACTTTCCGAATGCAGGCTTCCTTATGCCTTACCATTTCCGTATGTATGACGGAGATATGCCTTTCACCAACGGCACTGCCCGTCAGGTGAAAGCGAAGAAAAAGAAGAGCACCGCCTTTGCGATATACACGCCAAAGATAGTGGAAAGCGGCAGTTACGCCGTCTATGTGTCCTATCAGACCGTAAGGAAAAGTGTGGAGGATGCGCATTATATAGTCGTGCACAAAGGTGTGGAGACCCATTTCTCCGTCAATCAGAAGATG
Source organism: uncultured Prevotella sp. (assembly GCA_934256705.1). Lineage (GTDB taxonomy): Bacteria > Bacteroidota > Bacteroidia > Bacteroidales > Bacteroidaceae > Prevotella. The sequence continues at coordinate 11,929 of CAKQPF010000069.1, read as the reverse complement.
GGTGGAGGCACTTGGGTCTATCTCGGTACGTTCGATTTTGATGCTGGGCAGTCCATGGACAACTGTGTCATAGTGGATAATATGTCATCGTCAAGGGGCATTGTCACCACTGATGCCGTGCGGTTTGGCGGCGGAATGGGCAATGTAGTAAGGGGAAACACCACGAGTGGCCTTGCTCGCTGCATGGAAGGGGCACGCTATTACGCCCAATGGGCTGGCGCTCCTTATAGAGTATATAGCCAGAGAAAAGGAACGGATGACTATGCCGATGATATAAATGCAAGGTCATTGATGACTAATTGGCTTGCTGGAGGTTCGGAATATGTGCCTGATAGGGAGGGTCTTGGTGTGCCTATAGAGCTTTCCTTGGCGTTCCATAGCGATGCAGGCTACGATAAGAACATGAAATCCATATATGGTAGTCTCGGCATCTGCACCACGGATTTCAATGATGGCAGACTTGCTTCCGGGCATTCACGCCTATATTCAAAGGATCTTGCTACCGCTCTGCTTTCACAGATAGACAAGGACATGAAGTCGATATACCGCACTTGGAACGTCAGAGACCTGTGGGACAGGAATTATTCCGAGACAAGACTGCCTGGTGTGCCGTCAACGATTATCGAAATGCTGTCACATCAGAGCTTCCCTGATATGCTTCTGGCACATGATCCGAATTTCAAATTCAATATGGCAAGGGCTTTATACAAGGGCATTGCAAGGTTTGTATGCCAGTCTCATGGAGAGAAATGCGTCATAGCTCCTCTCCCTCCACGTAGTCTTGCGGTGACAATGGATCATAAAGGCAAGGCGAAGATATCATGGAAAGAGACTGCGGATACCCTTGAGTCGTCCGCAAAACCTACCTCTTATATATTATATACAGCAGTAGGAAATGGAGGTTACGACAATGGACAAGTGGTGAAATCGAATGTTGTCACGATGAATCTCGGTCCGGAAGCACTCTATCGTTTCCGTGTCACAGCGATAAATAGGGGAGGTGAGAGCCTTCCATCTGAGGAAATGTGTGCTTATTTCCACCCTATGGCTCGCGAACAGGTGCTTGTGGTCAATGGCTTTCATAGGCTCGCTTCGCCTCATGTGAGGAAAGTACTGGCGCCTTCAGCGGATTATCATGGCAATATCTATTCCCAATTGGGCTTTGATCTTGACGAGGATCCGGGCGTTTCATACGGCAAGACCCTCGCTTTCGTTGGTCGTCAGCAATGCTTTAATCCGGCAAGTGGTGGCGATGGTGGCCCAGGCTCTTTCGGTTCGAGCGGTAACGAGATGATGGGAAGTTTTATTGCAGGCAATGACTTCAATTATGTAGCTACACATGCTGAGGCTATTGCTTCGTCTGGAAAATATAGTATCGTCAGTTGTTCTTCGGAATGCGTAGGTGTAAATAGGCAGATGGTGAACCTTTCCGACTATTCTGTCATTGACTTGATACTCGGAAATGAGCGTAATGACGGCTATTCCCTGAAGTATTACAAGACCTTCCCTGCTGCTATCAGACAGGCTTTGACTGCATATCGTGGCAATATTCTGGTGAGTGGCTCGTATGTCGGTTCGGATAATGTCATGTCATCCGACTCTGCTTTCGTGGCGGACGTGCTGCATTGCGACTATCTCTGCCAGTATAGGGACAGCAGTGCGGTGGTAAATGGTATGGGAACGCAGTTTGATTACCATCATTCCATCAATGAAAAGCATTACGCTTCCACCTCTTCTGATGTGCTTGCGCCATTGGGTCAAGCCTTCAGTGCTCTCGTTTATGCAGACGGAACATCCGCTGCCGTGGCGTATAATGCTACAAATCGCCGTACATTCACTATGGGTTTCCCATTCGAATGTATCCGTGACAGGGAGAGAAGGTCATACGTAATGCGTGGCATCCTCGCCTTCCTGCGTCCCGATATCTAAGGTGTCAGGTGACAATAAATACCAAAATGCTGCACTCCGACACAGTGCCAGGCGCAATTATACTAAAAAAAAAGTACCAGTCCGCCACCATGTCGGGCGCAATTATACTAAAAGAAAGGTACCAGTCCGCCACTGTGTCGGGCGCGTTACCGCCCGATAATAAAAGAAAAGACAATCATAAATAACAACAAAAGCAATGACCATACAAGCTAATTCCTCAGGCACACGCTCTATCGAGATTACCGAAGAGCACCTTGCCACCATCAGAAAATACTCCCTTCTCAATGGTCTCATTGACAGCAACGGCATTGTCGATGAGAGCGTTCTTGATAAGTTGAAACTCAATATCCGTGCTTTGCTCGACTCGGTAGGCACCAGTGACAAGGCACTTCTCGACCTCTGCTTCGATGTGGTCTATCATAAGGACATGAAAGCACTCGGTCTTCACAATCTAATAATTCTCTATGCAACTCACGGACTTCCTGCCAACGACGAAGAAGGAGTGTGACCTTCGAGGTTGGACAGAACTTGATATTATCCTTTTCTCCGGCGATGCCTATGTGGATCATCCCTCTTTTGGTGCCGCTGTAATAGGTCGTACTCTGGAGAATGCTGGTTATCGCGTGGCTATAGTGCCGCAACCTGACTGGCATGGCGACTTTCGTGACTTCAAGAAGCTTGGTCGTCCGCGCCTGTTCTTTGGCATTTCTCCCGGCTGTATGGACTCCATGGTCAATAAATATACGGCAAACAAGCGACTGAGATCTGAGGATGCGTATTCTCCTGACGGTCGTCATGACTGCCGTCCGGAAAACCCTACCATCGTATATTCGCGCATATTGCGCCAGCTTTTCCCTGATGTGCCGATCGTTCTCGGCGGTATAGAGGCGAGCTTGCGCCGTCTTACCCATTATGATTATTGGGATGACTGTCTCCGCAAGTGCATATTGTGTGATTCCGCCGGTGATATCATCTCCTATGGAATGGGAGAAAAGACGGTATTGGAACTGGCTCGACAGCTCGATGAAGGACTTTCGATCCATGATATCAAGGATGTTCCGCAGACTGTATATATAGCTAAGCACAAGGAAGATATATCGGGTGGTATCACTGACGATGATATCATCCTGCATAGTCATGAGGAATGTCTTCGCGATAAGCGTGCCGAAGCCGAAAATTTCCGCCATATTGAGGAGGAAAGTAATAAGATGCACGCCCAAAGACTTATCCAGGCTGTCGATGGTAAATATGTGGTGGTCAATCCTCCTTACCCGCCTATGACGACGGAAGAGGTGGATGCGTCATTCGATTTGCCATATATGAGAGTGCCACATCCTAAATATAAGGGCAAGCGCATTCCGGCTTATGAGATGATTAAGTTCTCTGTCAATCTCCATCGTGGATGCTTTGGCGGATGTGCATTCTGCACTATCTCCGCCCATCAGGGCAAGTTCATAGCGAGCAGGTCGAAGGAAAGCATCATGAGAGAGGTGAAAGAGGTGGTTAAACTGCCTGACTTCAAAGGCTATATCTCCGACCTTGGCGGTCCGTCAGCCAACATGTATGGCATGCACGGCCGTAATCTCAAGGCGTGTGAGAAATGCAAACGCCCTTCATGTGTGCATCCGGCTATCTGTCCTAACCTCGATACTGACCACTCGCGGCTTATAGATATCTACCGCAGTGTCGATGCTTTGCCAGAGGTGAAGAAGAGTTTCATAGGTTCTGGCGTGCGTTACGATCTCCTTCTGCATCACAGTAAGGATGAGAAAACTAACGAATCAGCGCGTGAATACACTCGTGAACTGATATGTAATCACGTCAGTGGACGACTGAAAGTGGCTCCTGAGCATACTTCCGACTCGGTTCTTTATCTTATGCGTAAGCCTTCCTTCCGTCTTTTCGAGGAGTTTAAGCGCATATTCGATAAGATAAACCGTGAGAAAGGACTCAAACAGCAGATTATTCCATATTTCATCTCTTCCCACCCAGGATGTCATGAAGAGGATATGGCAGACCTCGCTGTGCGCACTAAGCGTCTTGATTTCCAGTTGGAGCAGGTTCAGGACTTCACTCCGACGCCGATGACGGTGAGCACGGAGACGTGGTATTCAGGTTTTGATCCATATACTCTCGAACCAGTCTTCTCTGCCAAGACGCAGAAAGAGAAGTTGGCGCAGCGCCAGTTCTTCTTCTGGTACAAGCCGGAGGAACGCAGGCAGATCGAGACAACGCTCCGTCGTATCGGTCGTCCCGACCTTATTCGTGAACTTCTCGGTGGTGTTTCTCCTGCTCCGCAAAAGCAATGGAGGAAGGAAAGCGAGCCTTCTGACCACAATAACAGGCAGAAAAGGGCGGAAAAGGGTAGTAATCACGCTCCGAAAGCCAAGGGAAAAGATGCCCAACCGTGGAAGAAAAAGTCGTATAACCCTAACTTTCAAGCCCCTCCGAAGAAGAGGAGATAGGACAATGTCGTCATGATGTTTGTGCAAATCGGACGCATCCGCTTTGGAATGTCAGTCATCTGATGTTCCGAAGCGGATGCGTTTGTTTTGTAATATGAGCCAACAGCCATTCCAAAGTGGATGCCATTGTTTTGTAATAAGAGCCATCTGCCATTCCGAGTAGTATTTGTTCGTTTTTGGAAAAGAGTGAAAAAAAAGTGCAATCATTTTGCTTTGAAATTCTTTAGTTTGGAAAATTTGTTGTAACTTTGCATTATGATTTGCAAACAAAAATATATAAATATATTTCTCTTTCTCGTTATTTCCGTTTTCTCCGAGGTCGCAAAGGCGCAGAATGTGGAGTGTGAAGACACTTGTCGTCACGTGCATGGCATAGATATTTCCCATTATCAAGGCGAGATATTCTGGGATGCTATAGGCGATAATTCACACATGGCATACGTCTATATCAAGGCTTCGGAAGGCGGAGACAGGAAAGACCATCGCTTTGAGGAGAACATACGGATGGCTCATGAGAATGGTCTGAAGGTGGGTTCCTACCATTTCTATCGTGCAAAGACTCCGCAGGAGGTCCAGCTGAGGAACTTTATGGAGCAGTGCCGACCAAGCGAACAGGACCTGATACCGATGATTGACGTGGAGACAACGTCGGGATTGCGCACAGAAGAGTTCTGTGATTCCCTCTTCAAGTTCCTCGAACTGGTGGAAGAGGCTTACAGACAGCGTCCGCTTATCTATACCGGCACGAATTTCTACAACAAACATCTGCAAGGAAAGCTCGACCGTTACCTCCTGATGATAGCGCAATACACGAAGCAGGAGCCGGTTCTTGCCGACGGGCGCGACATCACGATGTGGCAATATACCGGTAAGGGGCATATTGAAGGCATCAAAGGTTACGTCGATAAGTCACGTTTCATGAGCAAGCACAGCCTCAGAGAACTTCGATTCCGTCGCAGAAAGCAATATGGAATGTAGGGTTTGTGTTGTTGTTTGGTTGTTTTGTTGTCTTGTTGTTTTGTTGGATGTGGCAAAACAGCCGGCGATAATCTGCAAAACAGTTAAACGACAAGGCATCCAGATGACTGAACATCAAAACAACAAAACAACATAATAAACAAAATGGCAATAATAAAATGTCCAGAGTGTGGACATCAAGTAAGTGAGAAAGCACCCACTTGTCCGAGTTGTGGTGTGCGTATAGCTGGTAATATCATCCGCTGTCAGGAATGCGGACAGGTGTATTTCAAGGATGAGGCTTTGTGCCCGATATGTCATAATCCGACGCCGGTGATGAATAGACCTGTCAATATGGGTGCGCAACCTGCAGTTTCTGCTCCTGTAAATGCAGGTATGCAGGCAGCTAATGCTCAGCCTGCTGCTCCAGAGGCAGAGCCACAACCAGAAGAGAAGAAGAAAAAGAACTATGTGCCACTAATCATCAGTCTCATATTTGCCCTCGTAGTGGCTGGCGTAATGTGCTTTTATCTCAATGATGCAAACGAGCAGAAGGAGGAGCAAGCATACGAATTTGCCATTGAGAGCAATGATCCTATGGTGCTCCAGCAGTATCTTGACAATTACAAAGACTTCAATGAGGCACACCGCGACTCTATTCAGGCACGCCTTGCACGCATCCAGCAGACAGATAGCGACTGGACAAATGCAGTGGTAAGCGGCACACGTGATGCCCTGCTGCAATACATCAAGGACAATCCAGGCTCAATCCATGAGGGTGAAGCCCGCAACAAGATTGACTCAATGGATTTCAATGTGGCTGAGAAAGCCAAGACAATAGAGTCTTACCAGGCATATCTCGACGAGCATCCTGACGGAAAATATGCTGACCAGGCGAAGAATGAGATTGACGGAATGAAGGCTACCACCGTGCTGCCTGATGAGGAAACGATGATAAAGTCGGCTTTCCGCAAGTTCTTCCAGTCTGTCAACTCCCGCAATGAGGACGGAGTGGTATCCACAATGGCTGGCACAATCACGTCATTCCTCGGCAAGATGGGAGCAGGAGCACCAGAAGTTGCTGAGTTCGTCAACAAACTCTACAAGAGCGACATCGTCAATATGAACTGGCACATCCTCGATGATTACGACATCAAGAAGTCTGCCGCTGAAGACGGAGCTTACAAATATGACGTCGTGTTCTCAGCCGAGCAGAACATAGAGCGCAAGGATGCTTCCCAGCCTAAGTATCAGAAGTACCAGATTACTGCCACTGTAGATTCCGAAGGAAAGATTTCTTCCTTCAATATGAAGAAGATGCAGTAAGGCAAAGACTGTTTCTCTGACAGCTAAAGTCGTGGGAATGAAGGAAATACCAATGAGAAAAAATGAATGACAGCCATCGTGGAGGTAAAATTATTCATTTGGCTTTATTAATGTTTCCCACCCTGTACAGCACTCTCATAATATAAACTATTAACCCGAAAACCCCATCCGCACCGTGCAATACAAATGGCTTTTGAATAATCCTACGCCGACACTGATGCGTCAGGCGAGCGAGTTGAGCGAGAAACTCAGCATCGCTCCCGTGCTGTGTCGCCTTCTTATAGAGCGAGGTATCACGACAGAATCGGCTGCAAAGCGATTCTTCCGTCCACAGTTGTCAGATCTCATCAATCCATTCCTCATGAAGGATATGGACGTAGCCGTCGATAGGCTCAATGATGCGATGGGACGCAAGGAGCGTATCATGGTGTTTGGTGACTACGATGTCGATGGATGCACGGCCGTCGCATTGGTTTATAAGTTCCTGCGCCAGTTTTATTCCAACATAGAGTATTATATCCCGGACAGATACGATGAAGGTTACGGAGTAAGTCAGAAGTCCATCGACCATGCTCACGAGGCAGGAGTGAAGCTTATCATCATCCTCGACTGCGGTATCAAGGCGCATAAGCAGATAGCTTACGCCAAGTCTCTCGGCATTGATTTCATCATCTGCGACCATCATGTGCCTGATGACACCCTGCCTGATGCCGTTGCCATCCTCAATCCTAAGCGAAGCGACGACTCATATCCGTTCAAGCATCTCTGCGGATGCGGTGTGGGATTCAAGTTGATGCAGGCTTTTGCCAAGAACAACAGCATTCCTTTCTCCCGTCTTATCCCGCTTCTCGACCTTTGCGCCGTGAGTATTGCCGCTGACCTTGTGGAGGTTACGGATGAAAACCGCGTCCTTGCCTATCATGGTCTGAAACAGTTGAACCAGAATCCTTCCGTCGGACTGAAGTCTATCATTGATATATGCGCTCTGACCGGCAGGGAATTGTCCATGTCTGACATCGTTTTCAAGATTGGACCGAGAATAAATGCCTCCGGAAGAATGGAGAATGGCAAATTGTCAGTTGACCTTCTCGTGGAGAAAGACTATAATGTGGCTATACAGGCCGCCAAGCATATCAATGAATACAACGACCAGCGCCGTGACATAGACAAGCAGATGACCGATGAGGCAAACATCATCGTCGATAAACTGCAAAGCCAGAGCCATCGCTCCAGCATCGTATTGTATGATGAAAACTGGAAGAAGGGCGTGATAGGCATTGTGGCTTCCCGCCTTACTGAGATACATTTCCGTCCTACGGTTGTGCTTACGCGTGATGGTGACTTCGCTACAGGCAGCGCACGCTCTGTTGCCGGCTTTGATGTGTATTCTGCCATCAAGAGCTGCAGGGACATATTGGTCAATTTCGGTGGCCATACCTATGCCTGCGGACTTACTCTCCGCTGGGAGAATGTGCCGGAATTCTGCCGTCGTTTCCATGCTTATGTCGATGAACACATCGAACCTATGCAGACCGAACCTACGCTAAAGATTGATGCTACCATAGATTTTCGCGACATCACCAAGCGTTTGTATCACGACCTCAAGCGCTTTGCGCCGTTCGGACCGGGTAATCTCAAGCCTTCTTTCTGCACGATGAATGTCTATGACTTCGGCACTTCCAAGGTGGTGGGACGCGAGCAGGAGCATATCAAGCTCGAACTCGTCGATTCAAATTCCAACACTGTCATGAACGGCATTGCCTTCGGACAGTCTGCTTCCGCACGTTACATCAAGTCGCGACGTTCTTTCGACATCGCTTATACCATCGAAGAGAACATATACAAGAGAGGTAATGTGCAGCTCCAGATAGAGGACATACGTCCGAATGAGGAGTGATATGCCCTCCATAAACCCCTCCAATGAGGGGCTTTTTTTAGTTGTTTATTGCCTGTTTCTTATTTAGAATATAGGAAAAGGCTATGTCATGTGTTGAAAAATGGATAGCGCAAACCAGTCACTGCCGCAGTCTCCTTCTACGGAAAATGGCGGGAAAGACTACGAAGCAATTCTCCGTAAGTATTTCGGATTCCCGTCTTTCAGGGGAATACAGAAGGAGATAGTGGAGAGCATAGGTGCTGGAAAGGATACTCTCGGACTGATGCCGACGGGTGGAGGCAAGAGTATCACGTTCCAGGTGCCTGCCCTTTCCATGGATGGTGTGTGCGTAGTGGTGACCCCTCTCATCGCTTTGATGAAGGATCAGGTGCAGCATTTGCAGGATAGGGGTATTCTTGCTTCAGCTATCTATTCGGGCATGGATCATGCCAGCATTCTTCAGGTGCTGGACAATGCCGTCTATGGCGGCGTGAAATTCCTCTATGTATCGCCGGAAAGACTGTCTTCTTCGCTCTTTCTTGCCAAACTTCATCACATGAAAGTATGCTTCATCACTGTCGATGAAGCGCATTGCATATCTCAATGGGGATATGATTTTCGTCCATCTTACTTGAAAATAGCAGACATTCGTGAAGAATTGCCTGGCGTTCCTGTGCTTGCTCTCACTGCCACTGCCACGCCTTTCGTGGTGGATGACATAATGCGCTCGCTCCACTTTGATGAGCCTCGCGTGTTCCGCATGTCGTTCAAGCGCGACAATCTCACGTATGTAGTCAGGAAAACGGACAACAAGGAGGCTGAACTGGTGCATATCCTGAAGTCCGTTCCCGGTTCGGCAATCGTATATACCCGCTCCAGACAGGGCACGAAAGACATTGCAAAGATGCTCTCAAGCTATGGAATCGCAGCCACATTCTATCATGCCGGACTCGATTTTGCCGTCAAAGACCAGCGACAGGCGGACTGGCAGAATGATGAGGTCCGCGTGATGGTCTCCACCAATGCCTTTGGAATGGGTATCGACAAGCCTGATGTGCGCCTTGTCATCCACATGGATTGCCCCGATTCTCTCGAAGCCTACTTCCAGGAAGCGGGCAGGGCAGGGCGTGACGGCAACCGTTCCTATGCCGTATTGCTCTACAGCAAGCATGACAGCACTACCCTCAAGATGCGCATCAAGACCACTTTTCCGGAGAAGAAATATATCCGCAAGACGTATGATGACCTCGCTTACTTCTTCCAGCTCGCCATGTACGACGGTGAAGGAGCGCATTATGAGTTTGACATGGACCGTTTCTGTCAGGTGTTCAAGCATTTCCCCACCTCCCTCAATGGTGCCCTCTCCGTGCTCCAGCGTGCAGGTTACATAGAGTATGACTCCGATCCCGACACACATCCGAGGTGTAAATTCCTCATTCATCGTGATGGTCTCTATCAGCTTCACGGCTTGTCAGAACTTGAAGAGAATGTGCTCACTGCCTTGTTGCGGTCTTATTGCGGACTCTTTGCCGACCTTGTCTATATCGAAGAGCGTGCGCTGGCTCATGCGGTGGGCGTCTCTGTCGATCAGGTCAGGGTGGTGCTGAAATCTCTTTCCCAGCGTAGAATCCTGAAATACATTCCCCGTCGCAATGTGCCGATAATCTATTATCCGACCCAGCGCATTGAGTCCGAGCGTCTTCATTTCGACAAATCCATCTATGAGGACCTGCAGGAGAAGATGGAAGAGAGAATAAAGGCCGTCATAGAATATGCTGAAAGTGAGACGGAATGCCGCTCCACGATGCTTCTCCGCTATTTCGGAGAGAAGGCAAAAGACGATTGTGGCAGATGTGATGTGTGCATTTCCCGCAAGGGTAGGGTAGCGCAGCCCAAGGTCACTGATGCCAAAGACGTGATTATAAAGGCGATAGAAGAAGCCGGTGGTTCTCTCCTTATCTCCGCTCTGAAGGACATTCCGATTCCGAGAGCCGTCTTCTCTTCCGCAATCGAAGCGTTAAGGGAACAGGGTCTCCTCGTCATCGACGGTCCCCGTGTCCGCCTTTGCAAAGAGGAAGGAAAATAGCCTCAGGCAATAAGCCCAAGTCCCCATACCGCGTCAGCGCGATTTTTCACTTTTCACTCTTCACTTTTCACTTTTCACTATCATCTCCTTCCAGTACCAACAATGCTCCATCTCCTCCTCACCATCTTCACCATAGTAGAGCTGAACTGCGAAAATCTCTTCGACTGCCGTCACGACAGCCTGAAGAATGACCTCGAATTCTGCGAAGGCGGCGCACGCAGATGGAATCCCAAGCGTTACTGGCACAAGGTCAATAATATAGGAAAGGAACTCATCTCCTGTGGCGGAGAAGGAACGGAATGGACCGTTCCCGACCTGATAGCCCTCGTGGAGGTGGAGAATGACTCCGTAGTTCACGACCTCACCCACCGTTCCCTCCTGCGGAATGCCGGTTATGAGTATTTCATCACCAATTCCCCCGACCGGCGAGGCATAGATGTGGCATTGCTCTATCATCCCTTTTCCTTCCTGCCGGACACCGCTTACAGCATAAGGATTTCGCCACCAGAAGGCAAAAGGCCTACGCGCGATATATTATATGTACGCGGGCGCGTGGCGGCATCCGACGATTCCGACCGTCCTCTCCATGTCTTCGTGGTCCATGCCCCAAGCCGTTCGGGAGGAAAGTCAGCCTCCGAACCATACCGTCTCCATGTCTCATCGCGCTTGTGCCAAAGCATCGACTCCGTCTATACTCTCGAACCTGATGCCGAAATCGTGGTGATGGGCGACTTCAATGATTATTTTGCCGACAAATCCATACGGCAAATCGAACAGCACAGGATGAAGAATGTCTCCGCTGGAGTAAAGGGAACTCACGGAGCAATAGGCACTTACCGCTACAAAGGCGAGTGGGGAAGTCTTGACCATATCCTTCTCTCGCATCCAATGGCTGATGCTGTCGAAATAAAGTACTGCCGCATCCACGATCTTCCCTTCCTCTGGGAGGAAGAACCCAAATATGGCGGCATCCGTCCGAAGCGCACCTACCAAGGTTTCCGATACAATTATGACGGTTTCAGCGACCATTTCCCGCTTGTCCTCCGACTGGAATATCCTTCCGGAGACGAAATTGAAAATATCAATACTCAACTTTCGCAAACAAAAAAGCCCCTCAGTCCCCACTGTCGTGGGGAAGATTAAAACATCAATATAGAAAAATAAAGAAAAAATAGAAAAAAATATATAGGTATAGGCGTTTAGAGCGCACTAATTAAAAATAATTCCGTACCTTTGCAGTATGGAAAATAGAAATATATTTAAAGGTGTGAAGTCAATTGATTTTTACCA
>CAKQPF010000068.1 GCA_934256705.1 uncultured Prevotella sp. | reverse complement strand
CATAATTCATAATGCATAATTCATAATGCATAATTCATAATGCATAATTCATAATGCATAATTCATAATGCATAATTCATAATGCATAATTTATAATGCTTAATGCATAATGCAGGAAGCCTATTACAAATGAAGCGAGAGTAACCCTGGCCAAAATATCGGGTTACTCTCGCTTCACTTAATATAGGTTTTCAGACTGTCTCTTTCGTTAATAAGACATTATGAATTAAAAGAATCAGTCTGATAAACTATCTACAGAGAAAGAGAAAGGAAGGAGGGTCTTGATAGAATCAGCTATCAGGACTCCCTTTTTTCCATATAGGAGAATGCGGATAGGCTGATTATAGCGCACTTCATGCTCAAGGATTACCTGACGGCATGAACCGCATGGGGAAATAGGGTCATTGACAAACTCACCGTTTATATTGCGTGCAGCAATAGCGAGAGTAAGAATAGGAGTGTCTGGATACTGTGCCTGCGAAGAGAAGATAGTGACACGCTCAGCACAAAGCGTGAGCGGAGTAACGGAATTCTCCTGATTACAACCAGTCACCACTACCCCATTCTGTAGGCGTAGTGCAGCTCCGACACGAAACTTGCTGAATGGTGCATACGAAGCCTCTGTAGCCTTCTTTGCCTTCTCCACGAGTTCATTGTCTTCTGGGGTCAGTTCAGATTGCTCTACGAGCATCATCTTCAGGTTCAATTCTATTGTTTTCATATCTTTATTATTATTGTTGTTTAGTGGTTTTGTTGTCTGGTTGTTTTGTTGATTGTTGGTTATCGGTGGTCGGTTGTCGGTTTGTTGATAGTCCAGTTGCGAGCAAATTCTACAAACAACCAGACAACTAAACAACCAGACAACTAATAACATCCAATATTAACCACTTCCTTCGGCTTTATTCCATCGCGATTATATGGCAATGCCCATGCTTTGTTAGCAGTGCCGACAGCCTTTGAGATGGAGTCGAGATGGAAATCGTAACGCAGAAGCTCAGTATCTATTCGCTTGAAATTCTTCCATCCGGCAGAGATTGTGTCCTTGACATCCTCCCAGATGATACTATCCCATACGGTGGAATCATTTATCTTTGGCGTGCGAAGGAGAGAATAAGCAAAAGAATAATGGAAGGCGGCAGTAGAGTCAGCCTTAGTTCTCATAATGACATCATCAGCATATCCCGTCACTATCGAGTTTCTTACGCTGAGATTGACCAGTGACCAGACATTCGTTCCGTCGCCATTACTGAAACGGAGCGCTGCTCCACGCTGAGCATCAAATGGATAAAACTGTGCCAACGTGCAGTGGAGTAATGACACATCGCCTCCCATCACCGCCACACAGTCAGCCAATGTATTGGAAATCTGGCAGTTTTCGATGACTACTTTCGCATTTGAAGTGCTTATGCCATAGCCTTTACAATTATGAATGGTGGAAGCTGTAAGCGTGAGTTTCAGTCTGTTGACATCGCTTGAGTCGCACACTATGCCGTCATATCCACTATGTATGTCAGTGAAATCAATGATATTATCGTAGGAAGAGGCAGAGAAATGAATGCCTTTCCATCTTCCTGGCACGAGATCGTAAGGCAGATAGTCAAACATATTGTCGAGACGGTCGCCCCTTAGCACCACATTGTTTGTGGAATCGCCCTTGCATACCAATCTGCCTTTCACCTCAATGCCTGCATCATCATGGAAATATATGATAGAACCAGGAGCTATGGTGAGCGTAGCAAGAGAATCGACTGTTATGCCTTGATAGATTACGAGAGGTCTTTTGCCTGCATTATCTATGAGAGAATCACGTGATATCCGCATTTCCTGCACGAGATCAGCATCCCATGACCACGCATTGAGATTGACCACCTGCTGCTTTCCGCTCTCCAAGGTGAAGATAAGATTGTCTCCTATCTCCTTTGGAGCAGTCTGATAAGTGAATCGTGAAGTCAGTTCCACGAAGACGCGGATGCTGTCTCCTTTTCTTATTTCAATGTCAGAAGTCTGAAATCCAGTCTGCTCGCCAAGGTTTATTCCGTCCACATTGACACGGAAACCAGTCTGGTTGCCATTCTGCAACCTCACGTTAGAGCAGCGTATTCCGTCTCCAGACTTATTGTAAATCCAGAAAGAACGCGTGGAAGCCGGCACTTTGGAGAATACCGTGTCCATAAATACCGTATCCACACCCAGTGTAAGACTATTGAATGGGGATGCGGAAAAACTGTCATCATCATTGCAAGCCGTAAGGATTATGGCAAGCAACGGAAGAAATACCAATATGTTTCTAATGCTCTTTTTCATTATTTGAAATAACGGATTACAAGGGCATTTATTGTATTTTTGCCAATGCAGTATCTTCCATCGGGACGTTCACCCACGAGCCACAGAATATTATCGTCTGCATCAGAGATTACGAGTTGGGCTTCCTTTTGGAAGAGATTTCGCTTTCTGTCGGTAAGATAGTCGCTTACGAGCTTTGTTCCCTTCATTCCGAAAGGCATAAATCGCTCTCCAGGCTTCACATTCCTGAGGCAAAGAGGAAACCTTACCTTATCGGCATCGAGCGTGGCACAGAGCGACGAGCGGTCGATGGTGAAACTTTCATCCACTTGCTGCATTTTGACGGAGACCTTTTCTGTGGCAGACTGCGTCTCACTGATGACGTAAGTGCCTGCCTCTGGAATGCGGAAAGGCTTGCGTTCCGCATCCGATTTCTCCTTGACGAGAAGGCTTCCGCGATCCACTATCAGCGTATGCGTGGCACTCTCCCATCGCTTTCCCGACTGAGAAAGGTCAGAACGGGATATTTCCTCCACCTGGGAAGGAGAGAAAAGCAAGGGCGAAAGAATGGTCTGAAGCGTGTATTCACGCGACGACACCTCAGCCAAAGCCTTGACATCAATGGACATCAGACGGTCTGCAGGAGCGGCATCAGGGGATGAAAGCGTGGATTTCACCACACTGTCAACGTCCTTCCGCATAGCATTGTCAAAGACTTTTCCAGCCTCAACCATTCTGAGAGCTGTCTGAGCAATATTCTCTGACACTGAGGGATTTATCCCTTCGAGCAGCGGAATCAGATTAAGCCTTATCTTATTGCGCACCACATCATCTTCGAGGTTTGTGCTATCAGTGACGAAGTCCTGTTCTCTCTCTTTCAGCCACGCCTCTATCTCCTTTCTTCCCACGCAGAGAAGCGGACGCACTATATGCCCATTCCTTGGCTTTATGCCCTGCAATCCGTGGATGCCGGTGCCTCGAATGAGATTCATTATCACAGTTTCGACGGAGTCATCACGATGATGCGCCACGAGGATGTCGTCGGCTCCAATGCTCAGTCTCAGCTGTTCGAAATAATTATAACGCAGTTCTCTCGCCGCCATTTCAATGCTCACCTTATGCAGGGAAGCGTATGTGAGCGTGTCGAAATGCACACGATGGAAAGGAACAGCCTCCCTTTCACACAGTTGCTGACAGAACATTTCGTCCCTGTCTGCCTCATCTCCACGCAGATGGAAATTGCAATGCACCGCCTCGACATCATAGCCCAGAGACTTGCAGACGAGCAAGAGGCAGACGGAGTCGGCTCCGCCTGACAACGCCACGAGGCCTTTCCATTTCCCTTGTTGGGGAAACAGGGCTCCGGTGGATATGAATCTCTTTATTTTCTGGAGGAAGGAGGGCATGGGCTGGGGATTACTGGATAACATATCAGCCGGTAACGCGGCTGACACAGTGGCGGACTGATGAGAGATTACGCTGGGGATGCTGGCAATAAAAATGCGGGAATCCTATTCTACGTAGAGCACCAATCCCTTGAGGTATTCGCCTTCAGGATGGTAAATGTTGATAGGATGGTCGGCAGGCTGATGGAGCTGGTGGAGAATACGCACCTTGCGTCCGGACTGCGCCGCTGCAGTGAAGACAGCATTGCGGAAATTATCCTTAGTCACTACTTGCGAGCAACTGAACGTGAAGAGTATTCCGCCTGGCTTGATGCGCTCGAAAGCCTTGACATTAAGGCGAGTATATCCCTTCAGAGCATTGTGCAACGCACCGCGATGCTTAGCGAAAGCAGGAGGATCAAGGATGATAAGGTCATATTTGTCATCGGCAGCATCAAGGAATTTGAAGGCATCCTCGCAGAAAGCCTCATGACGCTTGTCGCCAGGGAAATTGAGTTCCACGTTCTTGGTGGTGAGTTCGATGGCTTTTCCCGAAGAATCGACAGAGTGAACCAGCTTTGCTCCACCACGCATGGCATAGAAAGAGAATCCTCCAGTGTAGCAGAACATATTGAGCACGCAGCGTCCCTTGGAGTAATGTTCGAGCAGGGAACGGTTCTCACGCTGGTCAACGAAGAAACCGGTCTTCTGTCCCTTGAGCCAATCCACATGGAATTTGAGTCCGTTTTCCAGAGCCACATTCTCGTCAGTGTCGCCATAGATGAATCCGTTCTCTTGTCCGAGTTCAGCCTTGTAAGGCAGAGTGGTCTCGCTCTTGTAATAGACATTCTCGATGCGATTCTCCATCACGCGCACCAACTGGCGTGATATTTCCATCCTATATTCGTGCATTCCCACGCTATGTGCCTGTACCACAGCGGTCTTACCGTAGCAGTCGATGACAAGACCCGGAAGATTGTCGCCTTCTCCGTGGACAAGACGATAGGTATTGTTCTGCGGATTGTCGGCAATACCGATGGCTATGCGCACGTCGAGGGCAGTCTTGAGACGGTTGTACCAGAATTCATCATCAATCATCTCATCGTCGAAAGTGAGTATTCGCACGGCAATGCTTCCTATCTGGAAATGTCCGCGACCGATATACTCGCCTCCGGCAGAGATTACATTGACTATCTCGCCTTCGCGCAAGCCATCGTCCATGTGGTGCAAAGCACCTGAGAACACCCAAGGATGAAAGCGCTTCATGCTCTCTTCCTTACCTCTTTTCAAATATACGTTCTTATACATTCTGTATTTTATTTTCTATCCCTACAGCCATTTGCGGATTATCACCCGTCAACTGGAGTTCTACATTATTCTTTCTTGCAGTGCGTCGCTTTGCTGGAGCTTTGGCTTTAGCCGTCACTGGCTTTGCAGAAGCCTTGGTAGTGGAACCCTTTCTCGTGGTCTTTGGTTCACCTTCAGCCGACGTAGCCTTACGCCTTGTAGTGGTCTTGCGTACAGTACGCTTTGCGGCAGGCTTTTTCTCCTCCACATTGTCAGCGCCATCAGCCTGCTCTTCCTGCTCCTTATGAGCGGCAGGTTGCTGCGGTTCCGGTTCCGGAACGTATTCGAGGAAGAAGTCTTGCGTCTCTTTCAGGCGCATATATTCCTCATAAAGCATGATGCACGCCCACGCATCCGTGGCAGCATATTCTTTCTGTTTCTGGCTAAGCACATCGGCTTCCCAGTTGGAGAGCTGTTCACGCTTGCTGATGCGCTTGCGGAAAAGGTTGGCATAGAGTTTTGCCAGACTCATATCCTTGATTCCCAATTCAGTCATGTGGTCCTGTAGGTCGATAAATCCCTTAGGCTCGAAGTTGCCTCTCTTATGGAGTCCCATTATGTCATCATGCCATGAGAGTCCTATTTTCAATGGTCCCTCAGCTTCAAGGAGTTGCTTTACCGCTGGACAAAGTCCTATCCTGTTGAGTCTGAACAGGAAACATGTGTTGTGTGTAGAGACCTGAAGCAGCGCCACCTTATTTCTCGCGCCTTTCTTGAATACAGGTCTTGTCTCGGTATCGAAGCCGAGGATGTCACTCTGAAGCAAGTAATCTACAGCCCTCTGCGCCTCGCCAGGCGAAAGAATAGTGATTATTCTGCCTGGGAAAACCGCCCTTGGCAAGTCACCTATCTTGGTTTTGTCAAACTTACTGTATAATATTTTATTCATAGCGAAATTGACCTTTGCCTCAGTAGATTTAAGGGGGCAAAGGGTATGGAATACATTCTAAATTACATATAACAAGTGCAAAATTAGAAAAAAATGCTGAAAAAACCATATCTTTTGACATATTCTCTCGCATTTTCATCAATTATATGAGATTTTTCATGTAAATTTGCAGTTGGTTTGGGAGAAACGTATTGCTTTTCCCCTCCAACATCACATACACCAAGCTAAGAAAACGAAAGAAAAAATATATGGCAAAAAAGAAAAAAGAAACAGCCAAATCCAAGAACGTATCATTCAGTGAAGCCATCGGAGTGTCGTCTTTCATTCACAATGAAAAGACCAACGTCACCGTGGGACTTATCCTGTTCGGCATCTCCATCTTCATGTTCTGGTCATTCTGCTCCTTCTTCTCCACCGGACAGAATGACCAAAGCATCATCACCAATCCTCTTCCTGGGGATATGAGGAATGAGGACATGGTGATACAGAACAGCTGCGGAAGCATCGGAGCATACATTTCATATTTCTTCATCAAGTGTTGCTTTGGCTTTCCAGCATTCCTCATCCCGACCTTTATCCTCCTTGTGGGTCTGCGAATGGTGGGAGCATTCAAGCTGAACCTTTGGAAATGGTTCTTCGGAACCATGATTCTGCTCATCTGGAGCAGCATCACCTGTGCGAAATTCATCAATCCCCTGCTCAACGGACAGATATTCAATGCCGGCGGAGGGCACGGCGAGTTCATCTGCAAATACCTCGAATGCGTAATCGGAACGCCCGGTCTGACGGCAATCCTTGCGCTGACAGCCATCATTTTCCTCACTTTCGTCTCCACTGAGACTATCAATTTCATCCGCAAAGTGCTTAATCCTGTGGAGTATATCTCCAGTAGGGTGAAGTTCAAGATAAACAGCAACAAGGAGGAAGAGGAGGCTACAGACAACGTCCTCGCCAATCCTTATTCCCTTCCGGAAACGGAGGAGGAAGAGGAAACGGAGGAAAACATCCCTGACGAGAACGCAAGCCAGCCTATCGACCTCACCGATGAGGAGGACATTGCGCCTGCAGAGCAAGGCGAAAGCGTGGCTTCTGAGCCGAAACAGACTGCAAACAATGAGCCTACCTTCAGCGTAAACCAAAGCATAAGCGAAGACAAAGCGAAGGGAAAGACCCTCACGGCCGAGGAAGTGCTCTCCACTCCTATCAACCCTCGTGAGCCTTACACCAAGTATAAATACCCCACCCTCGACCTTCTGAAGAAATATGAGGAACAGAAGGACTTGACCACTAAGGAGGAACTCATAGCCAACAAGAAGCAGATCATCACCGTGCTCAACTCATTCGGAGTGCAGATACGCGAGATTACTGCCACTATCGGTCCTACCATCACGCTCTATGAGATTACTCCTGCCGAGGGTGTGCGCATCTCTAAGATACGCAATCTGGAGGATGACATCGCCCTCTCGCTCAAGGCTGAAGGCATCCGCATCATCGCTCCTATCCCTGGCAAGGGCACTATCGGCATCGAGGTGCCTAACGCCCATGCTTCCATCGTCTCAATGGAGTCCATACTCAACTCCAGAAAGTTCCAGGACACCAAGATGGAACTGCCTCTTGCCCTCGGAAAGACCATCACCAATGAGGTCTTTATGGTCGATCTTGCCAAGATTCCTCACCTCCTTGTGGCTGGTGCTACGGGTCAGGGTAAGTCCGTCGGACTGAATGCCATGATCGGTTCGCTGCTCTTCAAGAAGCATCCTAACGAACTGAAAATCGTGCTTGTCGATCCTAAGAAAGTGGAGTTCTCCGTCTATAATCCTATAGCCAATGCGTTCATGGCCCAGATTCCGGACACTGACGAGGAACCTATCATCACAGACGTCACCAAAGTGGTTCGCACGCTGAAGGGTCTCTGCACTCTGATGGACCACCGTTACGACCTCCTGAAGCTTGCCGGAGCACGAAACATAAGGGAATACAACGAGAAATTCATCAACCACCGCCTCCGCATGACCGACGAGAACGGCAACCCGCTCCACGACTTCATGCCTTACATCGTAGTAATAATAGATGAGTTTGGCGACCTTATCATGACAGCCGGAAAGGAAGTGGAACTGCCAATCGCACGCATAGCGCAGCTCGCACGCGCCGTGGGAATACACATGATCATCGCCACGCAGCGACCTACCACCAACATCATCACCGGTACCATCAAGGCCAACTTCCCTGGACGTGTGGCTTTCCGCGTAGGTCAGATGATTGACTCACGCACCATTCTCGACCGTCCCGGTGCCAACCAGCTCATCGGCAAGGGCGATATGCTCTATCTCAACGGCAACGAACCGACCCGCGTGCAGTGCGCTTTCCTCGACACTCCTGAGGTGGAAGCCATCGCAGAGCACATACATGAGCAGGAGAAAGCCGGTCTTACGCCTCAGCATCCTATGGAACTGCCTGAACCTATGGAGGATGGAAGCGACGGTGGAGGCACGGGAAGCACGGACGTTTCCTCATGGGACCCTCTCTTCGAACAGGCTGCGCGCACCATCGTCAACACCCAGCAAGGCTCCACGAGCATGATCCAACGACAGTATTCCATCGGCTACAACCGTGCTGGAAGACTGATGGACCAGCTCGAAAAAGCCGGCATCGTGGGTCCTGCCCACGGCAGCAAGCCTCGTGAAGTGCTGATAATGGACGAGATGGCTTTGGAAAACCGTATCGCTTCGCTTCGTGGCGGAACTCGATAAGTGGAAGGTAAAGAAAATAACTTGACATTTCAGATAACAAACCAATAAAACAAGAACCGTTCAAAGGGACGGAGTAAAAAAAAGAAAGTCTATGAAAAGAATCATTTCTCTGATAGCACTGATCGCCATCTGCGCCTTCACTGCCACCATTTCAGCCAATGCAAATTCCAACGCGGCAAAGAAAGTACTCGACAAAGCAGTAGCTAAACTCAACATCAAAGGCGGCACGACCGCTTCGTTCTCCATCACTGGCAACAAGATCGGCACGCAGAAAGGCAGCATCTCCATCAAGGGCAACAAATTCCATGCTTCCACTGCCAGCGCAATAGTATGGTACAATGGCAAGACCCAGTGGACCTATGTGAAAAAGAATGAAGAGGTGAACGTCTCCACTCCTTCCGCAGCCCAGCAGTCTTCCATGAATCCTTACACCTTCGTCAATCTCTACAAGAAGGGTTACAGCATGCAGCTCAACAAGACAGCGAGCGGCAATCAGGTGCATCTCAAGGCTCAAAACCAGAAAGCGAGCATCAAGGAAGCGTACATCCTCGTGGATGGCAACAACAACATAAAGGAGGTGAAGATGCGCCAGGCTTCCGGTTGGGTCACGATTTCCATCTCCAATATCCAGCAGAAATCCCTCTCCGATGCCACTTTCACCTTCAATGCCAAGGATTATCCTAAGGCTGAGGTGATTGACCTCAGATAATGATTGTCTTGTTGTTTTGTGGTCTTGTTGTCTTGTGGTTTTGTGGTTTAGTTATTTGATTATTTAACAAAACAATCAGACAACAAAACAACTAAACAACAAAACGACAATAGGGAACAGGAGGTAGGAAATAAGAGAATAGCATTGCCTTTCATGGTTTCCCACAATGGGGAAAACCGTAAGCGAATGGAGCTGTTCTCTTATTCCCTACCTCCTGTTCCCGATTTTATTCTATCATAGCCCAAGGGGGATGAGCGAGGGGCTATTTTTCCTCAGACTCTATAGAGCAAACCGTTCTTCTGGTCACGGGAAGCGATTTCCTTGATCTTCACGTGGAGCTTCTTACCTGTGGCATTAAAAGGAATCTGGCTCACGAATCTGTAATAGCGAGGACGCTTGAAATTTGCGATTTCATTGCTCTCTTTGCAGAATTCATCCAGTTCCTCGGCAAGTCCATGCTCTGCCTCTTCGATGGAAGCGACAGGCACGATGTATGCAGTCACTATCTGACCGCGAATCTTGTCAGGCACTGAAGTGACGATGCAGTCCTTCACCTTGGCGTGGGTGTTGAGCACAGCCTCCACCTCAGTAGGATAGATATTCTCACCTGATGAGATAATCATGTCGTCCTTACGTCCTATGATGGTGACAAACTGGTTCTTGTCCCATGTGGCGAGGTCATTGGTATAGATGAATCCCTTGTAGTATTTCTTCTCGGTCTCCTCCTCATTGTTGACATAGAGATAAGGCGACTTGGCTGGAGAGCAGATGATTACCTCACCCACCTCGGTGCCGTCCATTGCCACGAGGTCGTTAGGCTCAGCCCTGCGGTCATCATAGACTCTTACCACTCTCACGTCATCATCGACGCATGATGCTCCCGCCGTTCCAGCATTGTCAGGCAAGTCGAACGGACGGAGGAACGTGTTCCAGAAGGTCTCCGTGGTGCCGTAGCCATTGAAGATATTAGGAGTGAGCACTTTCTGATAACGGATGCATGCAGACCTTTCCAGCGGACTACCCATAGTGACGATTCCCTTGAGGGCATGGATATCATATCCCTGTTTTTCCTGCTCGTCGGCAAGTTCTTCGAGCACTGTCGGTACGCCTACGAGGAAAGTGATGTTGTATTTCCAGACCAACTTGAGCGTGTTGAGAGCATTGAATTTTCCCATTATCACGAGCGTTGCTCCGGCATAGAATGTAGGACATGGACCGGCGCAATGGAGTCCTCCACGGTGGAACCACGGTGTGGTGTTCATCGTCACGTCCTTGTAGCTCATAGGGAAATGTATCATCACGTCGTGTGCCGAGAGCACTTCATTGATACTGGTGAGCGAAACTCCCTTCGGGCGACCTGTGGTGCCTGAGGTGTAGAGTCGTGTTGTCTCGTTGTAGATGCTGTATTCCGTGGTGATTACCGGTTCGGTTTCGCTCTCACCGCTTACGTATTTTGCATAAGAAGTCACGTTTTCCATCTCCGTCTCACCAACGACGACGATGCGTTCCGGCTTGAATTTTGACAAGCTCACTGCCTCAAGAGTGCTGGCAAGCTTTGAGTAACATACTATGATGACCTTCGGTTTGGAGTCTTCGATGTTGAACGCCATTTCTCCAGAACTGGTTCGGTAGCTGACCGGGCAGCATACGCCTTGCATCTTGTGGCAGGCAATGTATGAGAAAACAAACTCAGGGCAGTTTATCATCTGCACCATGAGCACGTCGCCTTTAGCGAATCCATCTCTTGCGAGGGCGTTACAAAGTCGGTTAGTGTCGGCATTCAGTTGCTTGTAGGTCCAAGATTCATCTGTGTCTGAGTCAATCATTGCAGTCTTGTCAGAGTATCTTCTGACGTTGCGCATAAAGCCTTCAATCCAGGTGTATCTACTTTCAAATATCTGTTTGAACTGTTCCATTTCTTATCTCTTTTATTTACAATATGCTTATTGCAAAGTTATCCCTTTTCCACCTTATTATATATTAAGAGGGTAGATAAATTACCGAACCGTCATTTTCCAAAGATGAAACGCAACTGGAAATACTTCTTTTTACTCAATGGCGTACGGAATTGTGCAATCATATTAAATGAAGAATACTCTTAAATGAAGAATGAAGAATGGGGATTACGTTCTTCGGCTTGAGTTTCATAGCCGGGATTCCTCAAGGGGACAATGCTAACTTCCATTCTTCATTCTTCACTCTTCATTCTTCATTCAACCACCTTATTTCCCAGGACGTCTGCGTACCGGACGTCTGCGCACCGGACGCTTCTTAGGTTCACCGGCTGGGTCTGCCACGGAATTGTTGCAGTCAGCTATGAGTTCGCTCGGCGACATGGTTTTCTCCTGCGCTGCTATTTCCGGTTGGACTACGGCTTGTTCTGCCACAGGACCAGCAACCTGTTCCAGCTTCTCCTGAGCGTCAGCGCCCTTTGCTGCCTGCCTTGGCTGAGCCTCACGCTTCTGCTGTGGCTTTGGCTGCGCCTCATGAATCTGTTGAGCCTGTGCCTCAATCTGCTGCTGGCTGTCAGTCTCTGGTTTCGGGGCATTCTGATTCTGCTCCTGCTTAGGCTGGGCATTCTGCTGTTGCTTCTGTGCCTTCTGCTTCTGCTGGGTCTTTGACTGCTTCTGCTGGGCTTGCTGTGCGTTGTTTTGCTTCTGCTGGGCATTGCCTTGTTTCTGCCCGTTCTGCTTCTGCTGGGCATTCTGCTGACGTTGCATTTCTGAATGCTTGTCGCCAGGGCGGAAGCCTTCCATCCAGAGCATGAGCGGCTCTACATTGTGCTTCTCCATTCTGCGTGGCACGTCCTCCATCCACTGCTTTCCAGCCGCCATCTGGAGGAAGTGATACTGGCGCGTGAAATTGTCGAGCACCTTGAGGTCGTCCATCGTCATCACCATCGGACGGAGCGGAGTATATACTTCCTCCCATGTCTCGTCGTCGATGTTGTTGTGGCGCTGGAGGTCGTCGCACATTCCCATACTTCTGATTCCCACTGACGCATCATTCGTGATGAGAAGAACGCGCTTGCCTGTGGCGAAGAGTTCCACGGTCTTGCGGATGATTGCAGGGTCAGCAAATGCCGCATGATGGCTCTCTGCTCCTATGCCCTCAATTCTCAGCCTGTTCTCTCTCTGCTGCGAGAGGATAAGTCGTTTCGCCAGTCTTGCCGCCACATTACGGCAGAGCGCCTCATCGGTAAAGTCGGCATCCTTATAGTTTGTCGGAGCCTGCTGCGTGGCAAATCGGTCTATCTCTTCGTATGTCTCGCTCATCATCATGAATTTTCCTCCACGGAATCGTACGAGTTTTGATATGAATTCCAACTGCCGTTCGAACAGCAGACGGGCGTTGACTTTCGGGTCACTGTGGCTTGAGGTGTGTCCCACGAGCAGTTCGAGCCAGATATTGGTGTCTGAGATGACGATGTCATAATTGAGCACCCAAGCCAGTGTGCCCTCAAACCATCTGAATCTCTGCTGCGCTTCCTCCACCGTGAGCTGCTGTATCTGCTGGTCATTGAGGCAAAGCTGGCGGTAAGGGGCATTGACAAGGTCCACAAGCGTCTCCACCCTTACCGGGGTAAATGGAGGGATAGGCTTTACGTTCTGCTGTTTCTGTTCGGGCTTCTGCTCGTTTCTGCGCTTTTCCTGCTTTGGGGTCTGCGCTGTCTCTGCCTTCTGCTCTGGAGCCTTTGGTTCCGGAGCCGCCGTTTCCTCTACAGGAGCGACAGGCGCTTCCTCCACTGGAGCCGGACTGTCCGTTTCCTCCACTTCGGCAGGAGTCTCCTCTGAAGCAACAGGAGCATCCTCTATGGAATCCGGAGCGGTCGCATCCTCCACTGCGGCAGAAGTTTCCTCTACAGACTCAGGAGCACTTGCTTCCTCCACTGCAGTGGGAGCATTCATTACCTCTTCTGCGACGGGGGCGTTCTCCGCTTCTACAGGATTGACCGTCTCTTCAGCATTCTCCAGCTGCAATGTTGCCACGATAGCCCCAATTTCCTTTTTGGCTTTAGGAGCAGGCTTTCTGCCTCGTCGTGTGTACTTTTTCTCTTGCTGTTTCCCAGCTTTTTCCGTTGTCTCGGCATCGGGATTCTTGTCGTCCCCAGCCTTTTCTGCGGCATCCTTCTTGCGTGTCGTAGTGGTTTTTCTTGCAGCAGAGGTCTTTCTCTTCTGAGTTTTCTTCTCAGTCTTTGCCTCTGCGGCTTCCACGACGTTCTCCACGTCTTCGGTTGTCTTTTTTCTCATTGTCGTTTGTTTGTCGTTTTATCAAATAAAGAATGAAGAGCCCACCTCTTATCCCCTCTTGGGGAAGATAAGGGAATAGGGAATAGGAGAATACACTTGCCACTCATGGTTTCTCGCCACGGGGAAATTCTCAAGCAAACGAGTGTAGTATCCTATTACCTGATAATTGCGTCAGCGCGATTTTTCACTCTTCACTTTTCACTAAAGAAGTGTAACTTCCATTCTTCACTCTTCATTCTTCATTCTTCATTTTACTAATTCCACTTCCATCAGAAAGGCAGTCCCACAGCGAAATGGAAAGCATGGTCGCGTGAGAAGTTCGGATGGATAATGGGATAATGTTCCCGCCCCGAATTATATACCGGGTTGATGGCTTTCATACCCATATCAAGACGTATAAGGAAATAATCGAAATTCAATCTTATGCCCAGTCCGTAAGCCACAGCCATCTGCTGCCAGAACGTGGCAGGCTTAAACTGTCCTCCGGGCTGGTCTTTATAGTCACGTATGGTCCATATATTTCCGGCATCCACGAAGATAGCACCCTGGAATTTCCAAAAGAGCGCAGACCGCATCTCCACGCTGAGGTCGATCTTGATGTCTCCCGTCTGGTTGATGAAGTCTATTCTTCCGTCCTTTCCAGTGTAGCTGCCCGGTCCCAGTTCGCGCACGCTCCATCCTCTTACCGAGTTACTGCCTCCGGCAAAGTATCTCTTCTCGAAAGGTAGGATGGTGGAGTTGCCGTAGGGATAGGCAAGTCCGAAGCGGGCGTGCATGGCAAGCGCATTGCGGTCGTCAAACTGCAATGACTTCGAGAAGTCGATGTCGCCCTTGACATACTGTGCAAAAGCGATTCCGAATGCCTTGTACTGCCCTTCAGCGTTCTTCTTGAACCCGCATGAATGCGACAATGCGCTGAGGATGTTGCCAGCCGTCTCAAGATTGAGTCGCAGCGTGTTGCCTCTATGGTTCCATGTGTATCCCAGACCAATCTTCATGATGAGCAGGTTCTCGTAGTTGTATCTGAGGATAGCGTTTCGGTTTGACACAGAGTCGAGATAGTCACGCTTGAACGTCTCCGAGATCCATGGCATCGATATGAAATTGACGTCTATCACATCGACCTTGTACTGCGAATGGCTCTGCGGATTGGACCATTTGTATCTCCATGCGGCAGAGAACACTCTGCGGTGGAACTCCGGTCGGTTCTGCCAGTTGTAACTTACCATCAGCTCGCTCGTGGCGCTGCTCTTCCTGTGGAATGACCTCGATATTCCCGGCAGGAGATAACGTGGAAAATTGAGACTTGTCTCCACTCCGTATTCCTGGTAACTGTGGCTCTGGTAGCCTTCCAGTCCTCTGATGGTCTCGAAGGCGCCACGGGCCGAGATGTTCAGCAGTTCACTGCCGTGGAAGAGGTTTCTGTTCTGATAGACCAGCGAAGCCGCCGCTCCGAAGTCACCAGCAGTATTCGTGCCTTCGGGCTGGAACTGCACCGAGTGGGTCTTCTGTGGCGACACCTGTATGTGGCAGTCGAGCATCTTCGCCTCCGGATCCTCATCATAGTGTATGCTGGTGTATCTGATGGCATGGAGTCGCGAGAAGCGGTTGTAGGTCTTCTGCAGGTCGGAAGCGCTGTATGGTTTGCCCGGGGAGACGAAGCAGTTCTGCTCCATCACCCTGCGACGAAGCTTGAAGTCGGGAGCGTCGTTGCCCTCGAAAGTCACGCTCCTGACGGTGTAGAGCGGATGGTCGGAGAGTTTCTGATAGTTGTTCCTGCGGTATTTGTCTATGTGCATGGTCATCGCCACGGTGTGGTCCACCCGGGATGAGTCAATGTCGAAATGCACGAATTCCTTGTTGAACTGGTAGTAACCGTTGTCAGTCAGGAAGTCGGTGATTCTCCTTCTCTCGTCATTCAGTTCGTTGACAGAGAACATCATGCCCGGCCCGATCCTCAGCAGTTGGTCGCCAGCTCTCAGGATGCTGTCCATCCGTGC
Organism: uncultured Prevotella sp.; assembly: GCA_934256705.1. Classification (GTDB taxonomy): domain Bacteria; phylum Bacteroidota; class Bacteroidia; order Bacteroidales; family Bacteroidaceae; genus Prevotella. The sequence goes on along the minus strand of CAKQPF010000068.1, from coordinate 2,685 downwards.
GTCCTCGATGTTGTAGTCCACGCTCTTCACGATGTAAGGGTCGTGTGCCGACACATGGAAATCCACCCTTGCCCTCTTTCCCTTGGTCTGCAGCACTGGCTTCACCTCCGCATCGAGGAATCCCTTGTTGTGCATCGCCACGGTGATGTCTTCGGCAGAGTATTGCGCGAGCACGCTGTCATACACCACCGGTTCCTCTCCCCAGTTCCTGAGCGTCCTGTTGATCCATTTCGTCGTATCCCTTCCCGAAGCGGAATAGAGACCGAGCGGTGCCTTGATGACGGAGAGCCAGCGTGAGTTGGGGCGCTGGCGCACATAAGGCGCAAGCGACGAGACATTGATATGCGGATTGTCGCACGAGATGCCTGTCGCGGTCAGCAGGTAGTCGCCTTCCTCCACATATTTGGTACCGTTGCATCCCGCCAGCGTCAGGACGACTATGGCGGCAAGCAATGCAGAGTATATGTAGGCTAAGCGGTTGGGCATGAGATATGGAATATGCAAAAACATCTGCAAAGGTAAGCAAAAAAAACGACAAACGAAAAAAAACACCCATCAAAGCACTATAAATATGGAAAATAATCGTAACTTTGCACTATGATAAGCAAGAACAAACTGAAATACATACATAGCCTTGAGCAAAAGAAAGCAAGGCAGAGAGAGGGCGTCTTCGTGGCGGAAGGCACCAAGACGGTCAACGAACTGCTCCTCGCCGACTTCTGTCCACAGTGTCTCATCGGCACTGAGGCATGGTTTGATTCCATGCCGGAAAGCCCTGCCAGGAAAGCGGAGCATATCATCGTCACGGAAGATGAACTGCGCAAGGCGAGCTTCCTGCAGCACCCCCAGCAGGTGATGGGCATATTCCTTGCCCCACAGTCGGAATCCCTTCCAGCTCCGGAATGGTTTGACAGCAACCTGTGCCTCGTCCTCGACGGTGTGCAGGACCCCGGCAACCTCGGCACGATCATCCGCATAGCCGACTGGTTTGGCATCTCCACCATCATCTGCAGCCGCGAGACGGCAGATGCCTTCGCACCGAAGGTGGTGCAGGCCACGATGGGCAGCATAGCGAGGGTAAAAGTCATCTACACAGACCTCCACCCATTCCTTTCCTCCCTTCCGCCATCCACTCCCATCTACGGCACACTGCTCGATGGCGACAACATCTATTCCAAGCCTCTCACGCCCCACGGCATCATCATCATGGGCAATGAGGGAAACGGCATCTCGCCCGCCATCCGCCCACTCGTCAACCTCAAACTACTCATTCCTCCCTACCCTGCCGGCAAGCCTACCGCTGAGAGCCTCAACGTAGCCATTGCCACTGCCATCACGGTGGCGGAGTTCAGAAGGAATTCATAATGCATAATGCATAATTCATAATTCATAATGCATAATTCATAATGCATAATTTAAAATAGGGAGGCAATAACAATTGAGGCTAAAATAATTATGAATTATGAATTATGCATTATGAATTATGAATTAAAAGATTGACTCCACCGTCTCTGAAGTAAACAGTTCCAGCGCCTTCAGTCCCATGATGGAATTGCCCTTGGCATTGAGGCGCGGACTCCATACGGCGATGGAGTAACGCGAAGGATAGATAGCCACAATGCCGCCTCCCACACCGCTCTTGCCCGGCAGGCCAACAAGGAAGGAGAACTCGCCTGCCTCGTCATAGAATCCGCAGGTCTGCATGATGGCGTTGATGCGCTTCACCCTCGACACGGTAAGGTTGACACCGGCATACGAGAAAGGCTCGTTGCTCCTGGCAAAAGCCAGGAATGCACGGGAGAGGTCCTCACAACTCATCTCCAGCGAGCATATCGTGCAGTAGAGACGCAACACGTCGTCCACCTCATTGTGCAGATTTCCGTGATGCTTGAGCAGATAGGCTATTGAAGCGTTGAGGTAACAGCAACTGTATTCCGACTGCGCCACCTCGTCAGAGTAATTGATGTCGGGGTTGCCGCATAGCGTGCGCACAAACCTCAGAAAGAATTCCTTCGGCTTCTCCACGTATGAGAGCAGCACGTCGGCAGTGACGAGCGCACCGGCGTTGATAAAGGGGTTGCGAGGTACGCCGTGCTCATATTCCAGTTGCACGAGCGAGTTGAAGGCAGACCCAGACGGCTCCTTGCCTATCCTCTTCCATAGATCCGGTCCCATAGCGCTGAGAGCTATGGCGAGTGCAAAGACCTTGGAGATGCTCTGGATAGAGAATTTCACATTGGCGTCCCCTATCTTGTAGGTCTTGCCGTCGATGGTGTTGAGACATATTCCAAACTGGTTCGGATTGACATTTGCCAGAGCCGGGATATAATCCGCCTGTTTGCCTTCGAGAGCATAGGGTTCTATCTCCCGTCTGATGTTTTCCAGTATTTTCAGGTATTCCATCTTCTTGTTGTTGATGTCAGGATTTTCGTTTAAAATAAATTGGTATGCCGGGCGCAACGGAGCACCCCACAGATAGATTTCAGGTATCGGTTGCAAAACTACTCATTTTTTTTGGAATGACAAAAGGATGGAAAAGTTTTTTTTTGTGTTGTCCGGTGGTTTTGTTGGTTGATTGATTGGCTGGTTAGTTGATAATAAATTATCAGTAATGTGTAAATAATAACTTCCGTAGTTTTTCTGCGGTTAAGAGCAACATTTGACGAGATAGTTCCATTTGGAGAG
>CAKQPF010000067.1 GCA_934256705.1 uncultured Prevotella sp. | reverse complement strand
CTACTCATTCCCAACTGTTTACGTTCCAACCTCTCTTATTCTCCTTTGGCTGCTTTAGAGCTTTATGTTAAAAAAACGTAAACGCAGAGGTTTGCATCGCAAATTTCAGATATGTAATCTAACCAAACATCAGTTTCTATGAATAAAATTTACGTACTTGTGATTGCCATTCTCGTGGCATTGTTCTCTTATTTCCGTAACGGTTCATCGGAAAATGCCGGTCAGGAGAATGAAGTCCTGACAGAAAAGCCTGCGGAAAACGGTCAGAAAGCGGACGGCAGGAAAGCGGAAACGCTGGAGTCGGACGGCATAAGATATGAAATCCCGAAGATGGAAGGCAAGGAGCAGGGACTGATAATCGAGCACGTAGGCCATATACTGTCATATAATAAGGAGTATTGCACGCCTTACTGGTCAGCGTGGCAGTTGACTGCAGAGCGCACCGGAGGTACCGTAGCACGCTCAAAGAAATTCTGGGCAGACCCTGCAGTGCCACAAGCATACCGCGTGGAATGGTATGAATACAAGGAGAGTGGCTATGATCGAGGTCACATGTGTCCGGCTGCCGACATGAAATGGAGCGAGGAAGCCATGCACGACTGTTTCTATATGACCAATATGTGTCCGCAGACTCATTCCCTCAATGGCGGTTCGTGGAAGTCGCTGGAGGACAAATGTCGCAAATGGGCACAGGAAGATGGTCGCATCTACATCGTCTGCGGACCTATATATAATAAAGGTGTAAGGCACGAAGAAATCGGTATCGACCATAGAATCATGGTGCCGGAGCGATTCTTCAAGGCTGTTCTCTCGCTCAACAAAGGCAAAGAGTGGGCAGTCGGCTTCATCTATGAGAATAATGAGAGCCGCCAGTCGATGAAGAAAGCTGCCAAGACGGTGGATGAAGTGGAGGAGATTATCGGCATGGACTTGTTCTATCAGTTGGATGATGAATTGGAGGACAGAATAGAAAGCGAACTGCCTGAGTTTGTCCAGCAATAGTCCGGTGATGGTGAATCCATCGTCATACAATGACGTGTTTATGCCGTCTGTATGGCTTAAATATAAGGAAATCAGCATGTTTACATAAGAAAAAGATGCTTTTTCTTGCTTATCTCGTTTGAAAAGTGTATATTTGCACTGTCAATTTCTATTGAAAAGTGTAAATTCCAGCCACTGATTTCTATTGAAAAGTGTAATTTTGTGGTCTGGTTTTCTATTGAAAAGTGTAAATTATCGCTATTGTTTTATATTGAAAAGTGTCATTGCCATGCTGTATAGGAAAATAGAAACATACATAGAAGCTCACCTTGTCTCGGATTCTGACAAGATTCTCGTACTCGAGGGCGCACGCCAGATAGGCAAGTCGTATATCATAAGAGAGGTGGGAAAACGGTTGTTCAGGAATTTCGTCGAAGTAAACTTTGTCCTGGATGATGAGGGAAAGCAGATATTCAAGAATGTAAAGACGCCGGAGGATTTTTATCTCAACCTCAGTATGATAGCAGGCAATAACCTTGGCAGTAGGGACAATACGCTGATATTCCTCGACGAGATACAGCAATATCCGCAGTTCCTGACCATGCTCAAGTTCTTCCGTCAGGACGGTCGCTACCGTTTCATTGCCAGCGGAAGCCTCTTGGGCATCGCTTTGCGTTCAACTACGTCAATCCCTGTGGGCAGTATTATCCGTAAGGAAATGTACCAACTGGATTTTGAGGAGTTTATTATTGCCAATGGTTTCGGACTGGAGGCAGTAGAAGTGATGCGGCAAAGTTTCCTGGAGCGAAAGAGTCTTAGCATGGAAATGCATACTCGCGTGATGAATCTCTTCCGCCGGTATTTGCTGGTGGGCGGTATGCCTGACGCAGTCAATACCTATCTCTCCACCCACAACATAGTGAAGGTGAGGGAAATACAGGATTCCATCAGATTATTATATGGAGATGATGCCTCGAAATATGAACAGGATAATGGTCGTAACCTCTTGATTCGCAGGATATACGATATGATTCCGTCGCAGATGGAGAACAAGAAGAAGCGCATCGTGGCAAAGGATATTCAGAACAAGCAGGGCGACCGCTTCAGCAAATACACGGAAGAATTTGAGTATCTCATCGCTTCCGGCATAGCTATGGATGTGCATGCCATTTCCAATCCTAAGTATCCGCTGAAAGAGTCGGTGCTGAAGAATCTCCTGAAACTTTATCTGAACGATGTGGGAATGCTGACTTCCCAGCTCTATCGTAATAATCTGCTGCCTATACTTGGCGATGAAAACAGCATCAATCTCGGCAGTGTGTATGAGAGTGTCGTCGCTCAGGAACTTAAGTCGCACGGACATAAACTCTTCTATTATGACAATAGGCAAAGGGGAGAGGTGGATTTCCTGATAGATGATTATTCGGCTTTGTCGATACTTCCTCTGGAAGTCAAATCTGGAAAGGATTACACTGTTCACAGTGCGCTCAACAATTTGCTTTCCATTCCTGACTATCATGTCAAGTCTGGCTTGGTCCTGTCAAATGAACGTGAGGTAAAACAAGTGGAAAAAGTGACGTATATGCCTATTTACTACGTTATGTTTATTGATTCTACAGGTATATGTGACAATGAAATCTATTTCTAATGACAGGGCTTTATTCTTGTTTCCCATTTATTATTTTACAGTGAAATGCAATTCAGAACAGAAGTAAATATCGACCGTCCGTCATTCCGTGTAGAGCCAAGAGATAGGATGCTATTCGTAGGGTCTTGCTTTGCAGAGAATATCGGCCGTCGCTTTGTGCAGGAGAAATTTCGTGCCACGGTAAATCCTTATGGCACAATGTATAATCCTGCCAGCGTCATGCACACCATAGACCGCGCGATAAAGGATGGCATTATTCCCGAAGAGGGAATAGATGTCGCCGTTTTCACGCTTGGAACAAATCATGTGTATATACTCAAAGAGACGGAAGAAATAGTGGATAACTGCCAGAAGCGTCCGCAGAGATTGTTTCGCGAGGAGGCATTGTCGGTCTCACAATGTCATGAATACCTGTCACAGGCTGTAAAGCGACTGAGGGAAATAAATCCAGAGACAAAAGTGATAGTGACGGTAAGCCCGATAAGATATGCTAAATATGGATTCCACGGCTCGCAGTTGTCGAAGGCAACGCTCCTGCTCGCCGCCGACCAACTGGCTGAAAGCGAAGCGGATGTGGAGTATTTTCCGGCTTATGAGATAGTAAATGATGAGCTTCGCGACTACCGTTTCTATCAGCCCGATATGCTCCATCCGAGCGATCAGGCCGTGGAATATATCTACGAGCGTTTCGCAGACACATTTTTCTCCGCTGATAGCCGCCGGATGACGGAGGAATGGCGCCCCATCCATGCCGCTTTATCCCATCGGCCGTTCAATCCCGACAGTGAGGATTATCAGGCTTTTCTCGCAAAAGCCAAGGCTGACGAAGAGGCTTTTCTTCGTAAATGGGGGTTGTAGGTGTTGGTTTTAGGTTGTTGGTTTTAGGTTGTGGGTTGTAGGTTATATAGTTACAAACTAACCAATAACCCACAACCAACAACCCATAACCATTTTACAAACTAACTTCTGCTCACCTGCAAGCCTTTATCGCTAAGCGTCATATCCACAAAGCGGGCGTTGGCATTCTGAGCATTGGCATTGAGAATCTGCCTTATGCGAGCAGCTGCCTCAGGGTCTTTTGCCACCATATACAGGTAACCGCCACCTCCAGCGCCAGGAAGCTTGTAGCCATAGCATAGGTCATCAATCATATCCGTAAGCTTTTGCACCGCAGCAGGGTTGGTTCCGCTGTCGATGGCCTGGTTTTGAGCCCACGTCCTGCGTATTGCCCGTCCCAATCCGGCGAAGTCATTGCGCTGGATTGTCTCGTAGAGATTGAGCGTATGCGCCTTCATCTCGCGGAGAATGCTTATCTCGTCGTGGTTGTTGAGGAACATACGCCTTACTATTTCCGCTAGCAGAGTCTTGGCAGTGCGCGTTATTCCAGTGTAGTAAAGCAAGTGACATTGACGGTATTCCGGCAGGGTATATAGCTCGGAAGGAAGCCAATGCACCGTAGGACTCTGGTCAAAGCCGCGCTTGGTCTGCAGAAGTTTGATGCCATGCAGCAGTCCGCCAAACTGATCCTGCCAGCCGCCACCGGTAGTAAGAAGCTGTTCCAGCACGAGAGTGCGGTGACCTATCTCCTGTTTGTCCCACATCAGACCGCAGAAATCATTGAGGGCACCAAGCACTGTGCTCGCAAGCAGACTGCTTGTGCCCAGTCCTGACCCGGCAGGAATGGCTGAAAGCAGCGTCACCTCTATGCCGCAACCGAATGCACGCAGCTGTTGCTCAAGGCTTTCATAGCGTTCCATCGAGAAGTCTGGATGGAAACCGGCAAGCACAAGGGCGGCTTTCGGAATGGAGAAAGGCGAACCGACGTGATGGAAATCATGTATTTCATCGTAGGTAGTCACCACTTCCGACGCTCCAAGGTCGATGCTTCGCAGGATGATATGATGCTCCTTGCATGGTTTCACGTATGTCTGCAGAGGCGGTTGACCATTCAGTTCTATCGCGAGATTTATCACATTGCCGCCTTCCATAAGGCAATAAGGCGGAGTATCCGTCCATCCGCCGGCAATATCTATGCGTACAGGCGACCTTCCCCATACTATCTGGTCGCCATGCACTGACATCTTCGGCGATTGGCGCACGCTAAGCATCGGCGCAGTCAAGCCCTGACGGAGTATTCTGAAAGCTTCCTGAGCCTCCTTTGAATCGTCTTCGCCGCGGAGACGCTTCACTTCCGCGCGGAACATATTGTCGTGTATGCGCACAAGCAGCGGATTGTCATCGCTGATAGGCTTGGTCAATTCGATGTCGTTGGCTACAAACTCCTTTGCGGCATCGCCAAGGTCAGTCTGGAAGAAGACGCTGTGACGGTAGTTTTCTGCCAATGCAGGCCAGTCCTTTGCACGGAATGCCTTCCTTTGGGCGGTGAGACGGCGCAGGTTTGCCTGTGCTGAAATGTCGTCAGCAGACAGTCTGGTGGCGTTCTCCCATATCTTTCTGCCCTCTTCGAGTTCGGGTTCAAAGAGCATCCAGCGCAATACCTTCTCCATATCACGCTTGTTGCAGACCAATGGGAATATCTTTGCCGACTGCAAGTCCTGGCTTCCGGCGATGCAAGGAAGGCAAGCGAAGCGGCTTGTCAGCCATTCCATGAAAGGAATGCCGAGGAACTGCGTCGCGATATCATTGACATTACCCCTGAATTTGTCGTCATATCCATACGGACGCACTGCATATTCCGTTTCGCCAACAGGCACGATGTCAACGCATTGCCCAGGCATGAGATTGATCTGCCAGTCGTTTTCGGGCACTCCGGTGATGACATTGTCGTGGGAAAGGTTCCAGTATTTGCCCACATGGCTGTTTTCTATCCATATATTATGGTTCTTGTCATTCAGGCTTATGTCGAGGACGGCATTCTGAACAAACAAAGATGGGTGCGCCTTACGGGAGTGGTGCATTATCTCGCGCTGGTCGTTGACGGTGTTCTGGATGGCAAGTGTGGAGGAAAGAATCTCGTGTGTGGTGCCATAATGATAGAATTCACCGCCTGGCAATGGCAGTATTGCCACGCTCAACTGGCTGACTTCATCGTCCGGAAGGGTAGGGGACGTGCCGAGACCACAGCCGAATTCGGAGTACATATCATAGTTTCTGATGCTTCCATCCGCATTTCTGGAACGCTTCCGCAGTACTTCCACAGCGCAGTCAGACAGCAACCAGATGCCGATGTCTGTCAGATAGTAGCTCGTATGAAGGAGTTCAGAGAGCGTCTGCACGGATGGCTTCTGCAGCATGCACTTCAATCGTCCCGGTTCATCATGAGATGAGACGAAGATACCGTGGTCCTTGGCGATTTCCGGACCGAGCCAAAGGCCATAACACACTACATCCGCATCGGGAATCTGCCCCAATGGCTGCGTGGCACGTATGTAAACGTCGCCACTAACTATCATTGTGCGGAGACGATCAGGCGCTGCATCCATGATGCGCTCATAGAGAGGCACCTGCAATGACAGCAAATCCTGGGAGAGGCGCTGCCCCCTTTCCCATCTGAAGATAGGGACAGGAGTGAGTATCTTGCCCGAAGGAGCATAGGAAGGAAGGCGTCGGCTCTGTCCGCCGGCATGGAGAATGAGGCGCTTTTCCTCAGCGGAAAAGTGTGGGGACTTCTCATATTCCTGCAATAGCCACGTTGTTCCGCCGCCAGAGCCCAGTTTCTTGCCCACCGGGTCGTTGGTGCAGAACCATTCTTTCTCACTTAGTCCTGTGACATCATGAAAGCAATCCACCAGATTAGGTGGGAGAGACAGCAGTTTTTTCATCTTATATTGGGTTTATAAGCTGTGGGTCTATGTTGTAATGACAATTCTGAAAGTCAGTCAAAAGAAAGTGGTATTCCTTGCTTTCTTATGGCTTTGTATTCAATATGTAGCCTTTTTTCCTTCAGGCTATCGTCTGTCTTCTATTCAATGGCAGTCTATTTCTTATTCAATAGATAGTCTATTACCTTGATATTTGCAAGCCTTAATGCCTCGCAGGCTTTGGAAAGGTTTTGTCTGAATTCATCTATTGTTTCGGCTCCATTGTCGCACAGGTCGGTGACAGACTTGACAAAGAGGACCGGTTTCTGGTATAAAGAGCAGACAAATGCCACGGCAGCGCCTTCCATATCCTTGAGCTGACCGCCGTTAGCCTTGATAATCTCAAGGTCGCAAGGCTGCATATCGAGGCTGGAACCGGTGGTTACCTTGCCTAATTTCAATCCTATTGCCTCCGCAACTTCCTTTACCTTATTATATACAGGGTAGTTTCCTAATGCCTGGGTGCCCCATTCATCGTCGCCGGGAACGCGACGGTCGTGGAACATAACGCCGTTGCCAAGGAAAACGTCGGCGATATCAGCGCCGTCGCTCTTGAAAGCACCGCATGTTCCGCTGTTTATCACGATGTCGGGATTGAGCTTCTGTATTGCAGAAAGGGTGGCAACGCTTGCCGCTTCGCATCCTACGAGGTCGGAGCCGTGCTGTTGTCCGTTGAGCACAATGCTGAGAGTGGAGTCCTGTATCTTGGTGGTGTAAAGTTTGCAAGGCAGTGGAGCGAAGAAATCCTTTACTTCTTCCACTCCGTAATGGTCGATGAAAGACTGGGCTTCAGCCTGCATGGCTACGATATAGCAGATGTTCATTGGGGTGAGATGGTTGATTGTTGTGGGTTATTGATCGGTAACCAACGGTAAAAGCCGTTGGCACAGTGGCGTGTCGCTTGTGGATTCCGGCTGTGGGAGCGTTGGTATAGCGGCTCGATAGGTCGGCTTCGTCGGTTATGATGCGACTTGCCGATAGACTGCAAAGATACTGATAATTTCTGAAAAAGCGAAAAATAAGCAGGAAATACTTTCTTTTTCCGTTACTTTTTATTAACTTTGCCAACGGACTTGGATAAATTCATAATGCACAATTCGTAATTTGTAATTCATAATGCATAATTCATAATGCACAATTCGTGATGCTTTAATCCATAAAAGTCCGCACTAAAACATTGCAACCAACCGTTACCTATGCTCCAGATAAGATGTAAAAACACCAACGAGACCAAGAGTTTCCCGGTGGGAAGTTCACTGCTCGAAATACTTCCAGAGTTCAATCTCAAGTTCAAATATCCCGTAGTGTCGGCTAAAGTCAATAATGCCTCACAGGGATTGAAGTTCCGTCTCTACCAGAACAGGGATATAGAATATGTAGGACTCGATGAGCCTGGCGGCATGAGAGCGTATATCCGCTCGCTTTGCTTTGTGCTCTGCAAGGCTTCTCAGGACGTTTTTCCTGGCAGTAAACTGTATATCGAGCACCCGATATCAAGGGGATACTACTGCAATTTCATAAAGACGACAGCCAAGATGGGGCATTCTGACGGTGCTTCACGCCGTGGAGTGACCGCTGAAGACGTGGATATGATCCGCCGAAGGATGCAGGAAATAATAACGGCAGACTATCCTTTCCACCGCAGTGAGATGCCTACCGAGGATGCAATACGTATCTTCCGCGAGAGAGGATATATGGATAAGGTGCGTCTGCTCGAAACTTCCGGTAAGGTATATACCGATGCTTACACTCTGGAAGACTGCGTGGACTACTACTATGGTCCGCTTGTGCCATCCACAGGTTACCTGAATGTGTTCGGTCTTGAGCCGTATGGAGACGGGGGAATGCTCCTTCTCGTGCCGGACGAGCATGATCCGAGCAAGGTGGCGGAGATGATTCCGCAGCCTAATACCTATGAGGTCTATAAGGAACAGGTGAAATGGAACGTCATAATGCGTATGTCGAATGTGGGCGATGTCAACAAAGCGTGCCTTAATGGCATGGCTACTGAGCTCATACAGGTGTCGGAAGCCCTGCAGGAAAAGAAGATAGTGAACATCGCAGAGGAAATAAACAGACGCTACAAGGAGCAGGGACTGAAGCTGGTACTTATCACCGGACCGTCAAGTTCGGGAAAGACGACGTTCTGCAAGCGCCTTTCCGTGCAGCTTCTTGCTTGCGGACTGCGTCCTATGAGTTTCTCTACTGACGACTATTTCGTCAATCGTGCCGACACGCCTTTGCTCCCTAACGGGCAGTATGACTTTGATAATTTCGAGACGGTGGACCACAATCTGCTCAGCGAACACCTCATGCGACTGCTCGATGGCGAAGAGGTGGAGGTACCGGAGTATAACTTTACTACGGGATTACGTGAATGGAATGGTAAGAAACTGAGGATAAAGGACCGCCATGTGCTGATTATCGAGGGCATTCATGCGCTCAATCCTCGTCTGACATCTGACGTTCCAGACGACCATAAGTTCAAGATTTACACTTCCGCCCTTACAAGTGTCTCGCTGGATGACCATAATTGGATTCCTACTCGTGACAACAGACTGCTCAGACGCATAATCCGTGACTACAACAGTGGGGCACATTCCGTGCGTGATACTATCTGTCAGTGGCCTAATGTCTGTGAGGCTGAGGAGCAATGGATATTCCCTTACCAGGAGAATGCGGACGTGATGTTCAATTCGGCGCTGAATATTGAGTTTGCGGTGCTGCGCAATCATGCAGAGCCGATATTGTCTTCTGTGCCGAAAAACTGCCCTGAGTATGCTGAGGCTCATCGCCTTCTGAAGTTCATACATTACTTTACTCCGGTCAGCGACAAGGAGATTCCGCCTACGAGCATCATGCGTGAGTTTGTGGGAGGATCGAGTTTCAAGTATTAGGCGGTGGAAATCGCTGGGCTATATATGCCAAAGGCAGGAATCGCATTTGCGATTCCTGCCTTTGGCTTCTTTGTCTTCTTGCTAATATCGGGCGGTAACGCGCCCGACACAGTGGCGGCCTCTGCTCTTAAAGGAGCACCAATCCGGCGAAGGCGGCGTAGAGAATCATCTTTATTGGATTGATTTTTACGAACATCACACCGACGAGAGTGACGATGAAAATGAAGATGGAGATATAGAAATTCCAAGGATTGTCGGGCGTGGAGAAGTTCTCTTCGTTGCAGAGAAGGAGCGTAGCGGCGGCAAGGAGTCCCACTACTGCAGGACGAAGGCCTGCAAATGCGCTCTGCACACCGTCCTTATCCATATATTTCATGAACATCTTGCTGATGAGAATCATCAGTACGAAGGTGGGGAAAACGAGGGCAAAGGTGGCTGTCAGCGAACCAAGCATACCGAGCAATGGGTTGCTTGTGGCATTGAGGACGGCGGTATAACCGCAGTAGGTGGCTGAATTGATGCCGATAGGTCCCGGTGTCATCTGCGAGATAGCCACGATATTGGTAAACTCAGACGATGTCATCCAATGGTGATTACGCACCACTTCGGTCTGAATAAGTGAGAGCATGCCGTATCCTCCTCCGAATCCGAAGAGTCCAATCATGAAGAATGTGATGAAAAGCGTGATGAAAAGCATTGTCTATATGTGTCTTTTGTCAGTGTGAAAACGTAGCTGATGGGCTGCGATAGTCATTTCCCTATTGTCGTTTGGCAATGGAAAAGCATTCCGGTATGGCTGCTTATTCCGTCGGTTTGATATATTGTCCGTAGATGAAACCGCCTGCACCTGCCGCAATAATGATGTAAATCGGATTGACACCCAGTCCCCATATCAGCAGAGCACTGATGATAGGAATCCAACAAGTGAAGAAATTGATGTTGGCGCGACGTGCAAGATTCCATGTCGGCACTGCGATAAGCGCCACTACAGCCGGTCTGATTCCAGCAAACATAGATGCTACCCACGGTATGTCCTGGAAGTGTCGGAAGAACATAGCGATGGCAAGAATGATGAGAAGTGAAGGCAAAGCTGTTCCGAGAGCGCACCAGAAAGCTCCCCATGTCTTGTTGAGCTTATAGCCGATGAATGTGGAAATGTTGATGGCAAAGACGCCCGGACATGATTGCGCCACGGCAATGAGGTCGAGAAACTGCGTCTTGTCTATCCATTTATGCTTGTCCACCACTTCCGATTCGATGATAGGAATCATCGCATAGCCCCCTCCAATGGTGAAGAGGCCTATGCGGAAGAATGTGGAGAACATCTTATAAAGAAGGTCTGACTGCTTTAATTGTTCCATCTTCGTTGAATTCAATTTTGTCAATACATACTTCACGGTTGTAACCGGCTGACCATCCCATCTTCACACCGTCGGGACGAGCGAAGCGATGATATACTATGTACCATTCATCAGTGCCAGGTTCCTGGATGATAGCATGGTGTCCGGTGCCGAAAATCTGCTTGGAAGGGTCTTGAGAGATGACTATTGTCTTCTCGGTCTTTGCAGGTTTGCCGTCGCGGACGAACTCTACAGGCGAGTCGCTGATAAGGTAGCGTACGCGATAATATGTGGAGCGTGTGTCGTTTTCCGACCACATGAAGTAATACTTTCCGTTACGGAAGAATACGTAAGTGCCCTCGTTGTAGTTGTATTCCCGCTTTTTATTACGAGGGATAAGCACCTTTGTGTCCTTGATGCTGGTCATATCGTCGCCCAATTCGGATACTGCCATATAGGAATTGCCCCAATACAGATAGTATTTGCCGGTCTTTGGGTCCTGGAACACGTCAGGATCGATTACCTGTCCGCTCTGTCCGGCAGGCGCTTTGTCGAGCAACGGCTTGCCGATAGGGTCGGTGAAAGGTCCGGCAGGGTCGTCGCTTACAGCCACTCCGATACGCTTTCCAGCAGTGAAATAATAGAAAGTGCGGTAAGAAATCTTCTTGGAAGGCTTGCCTTTCCTTTCAGCTTTGGCACGCTCTGCGGCGAGACGCTCCATCATTTCCGGCGTGTTGCAGATCTTGCCTTTCAGGTAAGCCACCTCGATGGCGCAGGGAGCCCAGGCGCAATCATTGGCCCATGAGATCTGATTGGTGGCAAGGTCGATGATAGTGCCTTCCTTTTTCCATGTTTTCATATCGTCGGAAGAGAACACCTTGAAGTCATGTCCCTTCCATCCCTCTATTCCGTCGGTGGTAGGGTAGAGGTAATATTTTCCTGTCTTTTGCGAAAATAGAATCTCCGGGTCGGCAAAACGTCCCTGAATGACAGGATTGTTGACGTCAGGAGCGAGGTGCTTTGCCTCCAGACTGTCGCTCCACGCCTGCAGACGGTCATATTCTTCCTTCGTGATACGCATGAAAGAGCCGTGCTGCGGACCGTTCACTCCCTCGATGTTCTGTGGAGAAGAGAAGTTGCGCATATACTTGTCTGCCTTGCAGATGCGGTAGTTGCGCGGGCGTGAAGAATACTCTATGTAAGCGATGCGCCATGTGCTGTCGCCCACGAGCTGGAATGCGGACACGCCTTCACATTTCTTGTTTCCTTCGAAATTGACGAAATCCTTGGCATCCGGCTCTGGCCATGGACCGGTGAGGGAATGGCTTGTGGAGGTGAAGAGTCCCGGCTGTCCGCCTTCCTTCTTTATCATCATGTGGTAAAGTCCGTCGGCTGGTACGAAATTGATGTCTGCATCAATGGTGGCGTAGCCCCAATCGAAGAGCAATCGTGGCTGAGTCAGCGTGGTAAAGGTCTCGTCAGCGTATGAGTAATACATCTTGTCGTATTTCTCCTCGTCACGGTTCCAGAGGGAATAATATATGAAATATCCGCCTTTCTTGCCGTCTGGCCAGGTGTAGTCAGCGTCCCAGAATATCTGTGGAGCCCATACTCTGTTGATGGTGCTCCAGTCTTTGTAGATGGAACGCTTGCTGTCCTTGCCGTCGGAGAAGATGCTGAGTCCCTTGCGGAAGTCGAACGTGGTGGATTTCCAGTGGATGAGGTCATCGGAAGTGAGGAGGTTTATGCCGTAATTGTCCCATTCGGCTTTCTTTCCGAGTCGCTTAGTCATTGAGTTCTTCATGTCCGTGGTCACCATGATGTAACCGGACAGGTCATGCTTCCTGCATATATACGCGTCGCGCGTACCTCCTTCAATACCCGCCATCTCATAAGGCGAGAAGATGGAGTCGCCGCAGATGATGTCGTGAAAGTGCATACCGTCCTCTGAAATGGCGTATGCAGTCCACTGGCCGTGGTCGCTCATGTGGCAGTAGAGGTATCTGTCGCCTGACTGCGGGTTACCTTTTTGCTGCGCTCCAGCCTGCAGGATGCTGATTCCCATGAGTGCGGAAACGCATAATGTCTTAATTCCTGTCATAGTTTCGGTAGTTTATTAGCTTTGTAAATATGGACTGTCGGGGAATTGTCTCATTGTAAATTCCATCCGACATCCGTGTATCCTAAATCTGATGCAAAGGTAAGAAAAAAAAGATTTCTATCACAAAAAATCGGGAACAAAGATTGAAAAATATGTTAAAATGGGGTATGTTTGTTAAAAAAACACGCTATTTTCTTGATATAGGTTTGTAAAACCGTTTTTTTTTGCTAACTTTGCAGAGAATTTTTGAATACAGGTTCTACGCCATACTCTATTCATTTTGTATTTGAATAAATCGCTTTTTCTTGGAATACATTCCCTTATTTGTATTTCTTTGCGATGGCAAGACTACGGACCTACCGACATATAAAAACAATTAGAATGAAACTTAAACAAGTATATACAGTCATAATCGTAAGTGTAGTATTAATTCTCATGTCAGTTCCGGCATGTGCTCAGGACCTCCTCGCACGTCAAGCGCCGGTGGATCGCCGAATGCGTACAGTGGACACACTCAGCATCAAGTCGATAATCGAGAGAGAAATGACAGAGAATCCTTCGGCACAGCTCTATGATGATTGGAATAATGTTTATGCACACCGCGCTACCGAGCTGCCTGATTCATTCAGAATCAACCTCCGCAACTTCTGTATGCCTACCACAAACCGCGTAATCACCAGCAAGATGGGACCACGCTGGGGCAGAATGCACAAGGGACTGGACATCAAGGTCTATATCGGCGATACCATCCGCGCGGCTTTCTCTGGAAAAGTACGTATCAAGAAATATGAGAGAGCTGGCTATGGCAAGTATCTCGTGATACGTCACAACAACGGACTGGAGACCATCTACGGTCACATGAGCGACTGGCTCGTGGAAGAAAACCAGGTGGTGAAGGCTGGACAGCCTATCGGACTCGGTGGCAACACCGGTCGTTCCACTGGTTCCCACCTCCATTTCGAGACTCGTCTCTGCGGCGTTGCGCTCAATCCTGCATTGCTCTTCGACTTCGTCAATCAGGACGTTACTGCCGACTACTATATGTTCCGCAAGGAGACATTCGAGCATGAGTCTGTAGCAATCAACAAGACTATCAACCTGGAAGGCGGTCGTTCCAACGAACTCGCTCAGGAAAACACTGACAAGAACGAGAGAAGCCGCAAGGCTCGCGAATTCTCTGAGACAAGATACCATAAGGTCTCTGTCGGAGAAACTCTCTCAAGCATAGCAAAGCGCCGTGGTACTACCGTGGCACAGCTCTGCAAGCTCAATCATCTTACCCGCGATGTAAAGGTTCGTCCGGGACAGATCTTGAGATACTCTTAATTGTTTCCCCCTTTCATAATCAAATAACATTTCCGACCTGATCGAGACGTGAGTTTCTGTCAGGTCTTTTTTTTGTCCTCTAGCGAATAGGGGAAAGGGCGACTTGCGGAAGGGAAAACTGTTCTATTTTCCCGTATCTGGATGATGGAGAGGGAATGGTCTTGTAACACACTGATTATGAATGCGTTGCAAAAGCATAGATATTAGGGTGTAAAAGCGTGGATATTATGGTGCAAAAGCATAGATATTAGGAGGTAAAAGCTATGCTATTGCAGCGTGAAAGCTTAGCTATTGCAAAATGATAGCTTTGCCATCGCCTTTTTGTTCCATTTTTCCGACTTTGCGTTTGGTTGTTTTGTTGCCTTGTTGCTTGGTGGTTTATTTGTCTTGTTGGTAGTTTATCATTCGGCAAAGCCGCAACGCCTTCGGTCCATAAAGCCGCATGATTGTTCCCGTTTAATGATATTTTCCGCCCGTTATCCACCAATCCCGCACGAGCAAAATGTCATTAAATCAGGTTTGTTGTTTCTTTTTTAAAGAAAAGATTTTGTATTGTCGTTGATTTGCAGTACCTTTGTAGCGTATTTTCCCCAAAACATGGAAAAGGCAAAGACAAATTTAAAGACTGCAAGTAACTAAGTAACACATTATAACAAGTATCAATTATGGTTCTTTTCTTCAAGACCCCTACACAGAACATCATTGCGACTGAGATAAACCATCAGCCCAATGAGAGTGAGATCAACGAACTTTGTTGGCTTTACGGCAATGCCACATTGCTGGATGCAGAGACCTTGGACGGATTTTTCATCGGTCCACGCCGTGAGATGATTACCCCATGGAGCACCAATGCCGTGGAGATAACACAGAATATGGCGCTTAAAGGAATATCACGTATAGAGGAATACTTCCCGGTGGCTACGGAAAATGCCGAGCATGACCCGATGCTCCAGCGTATGTATAACGGACTTGACCAGAATATCTTCACCGTCAATATCCAGCCGGAGCCTATCAAGCACGTGGAAAACCTCGAAAAGTATAATGAAGAGGAAGGTCTCGCGCTGTCAAAGGAAGAAATCGACTACCTCCACAAGGTGGAAGGTCAGCTCGGTCGTCCGCTTACTGACTCTGAGATATTCGGTTTCGCGCAGATCAACTCTGAGCACTGCCGCCACAAGATATTCGGTGGTACATTCATCATCGACGGCGAAGAGAAGGAGTCTTCACTCTTCCAGATGATCAAGAAGACTACTAATGAGAACCCTAACAAGATACTTTCTGCCTATAAGGATAACGTGGCATTCTCTGCAGGTCCGGAGATTGAGCAGTTCGCACCGGCAGACCACTCGCAGCCTGACCTCTATCAGATCAAGAAAGTGAAGTCTGTCATCTCGCTCAAGGCTGAGACCCACAACTTCCCAACTACCGTTGAGCCATTCAATGGTGCTTCTACAGGTACCGGAGGTGAAATCCGCGACCGTATGGGAGGTGGCACAGGTTCATGGCCTATCGCAGGTACTTCTGTCTATATGACTTCTTACCCACGTAAGAATGTGAATGACCCTGTCAATGAAAACGTGCCTGCCAACACTCCAGCATGGTCTAACGAGAAGGATTGCCAGCCTTGGGAGAAGCTGATTCCTGTGCGCGAATGGCTTTACCAGACTCCTGAGCAGATCCTTATCAAGGCTTCTAACGGTGCAAGTGACTTCGGAAACAAGTTTGGACAGCCACTGATTTGCGGTTCGGTACTCACTTTCGAGCACAAGGAGCAGAATGCAAAGGATGCAGAAATTTATGCTTACGACAAGGTTATCATGCTTGCAGGCGGTGTAGGTTACGGCGTTCAGCGCGACTGCCTCAAGGGAGAACCACAGCCTGGCAACAAGGTTGTCGTGATGGGTGGTGACAACTATCGCATCGGACTCGGTGGCGGTTCTGTATCTTCTGTTGAGACTGGTCGCTATTCTTCTGGTATCGAGCTCAATGCAGTGCAGCGTGCTAACCCTGAAATGCAGAAACGTGCATACAATGTAGTGCGTGCCCTCGGTGAAGAAGAGTCCAATCCTATCGTTTCCATCCATGACCACGGCAGTGCAGGTCACGTCAACTGTCTTTCCGAACTTGTAGAGGAATGCGGTGGACTCATCCACATGGACAAGCTTCCTATTGGCGACAAGACCCTTTCTGCTAAGGAAATCATCGCTAATGAGTCACAGGAACGCATGGGATTGCTCATTGATGAGTCTGCTATCGAGCATGTAAAGAAGATTGCAGACCGTGAGCGTGCTCCTATGTACACCGTCGGTGAGACCACAGGAGACCATCGCTTCGCCTTCGAACAGGCTGACGGCATTCGTCCGTTCGACCTCGCTGTAGAGCAGATGTTCGGCTCTTCTCCTAAGACCATCATGGAGGACAAAACCGTAGAGCGCAAGTATGACGTGGTATCTTACGACCTCTCAGGCCTCTCTCAGCAATCTACTCTCAACAATCAGGTGACTGATTACCTCAAGCAGGTGCTCCAGTTGGAGGCTGTAGCTTGTAAGGACTGGTTGACAAATAAGGTTGACCGCTGTGTGACTGGTCGCGTAGCACGCCAGCAGTGTCAGGGTGAACTCCAGTTGCCTCTCTCTGACTGCGGCGCTGTAGCTCTCGATTATACAGGCACCAAGGGTATCGCTACTTCCCTCGGACACGCTCCACAGGCTGCGCTTGCAGACCCTGAGGCAGGCTCTGTGCTCTCAGTTGCTGAGGCTTTGACCAACCTCGTATGGGCTCCGATGGCTGACGGAATGGAGAGTATCTCCCTCTCAGCCAACTGGATGTGGCCTTGCCGCGCTCAGGAAGGTGAGGATGCACGCCTCTATAAGGCTGTAAAGGCTCTCTCAGACTTCTGCTGCGAACTCCAGATCAATGTGCCTACAGGTAAGGATTCACTCTCCATGACTCAGAAATATCCTGACGGAAAGAAGGTTATCGCTCCTGGTACTGTCATCGTAAGTGCTGGAGGTGAGGTCTCTGATGTCAAGAAAGTGGTATCTCCTGTAATCAAGAACGTAAAGGCTTCACGTCTCTATCATATCGACTTCTCATTCGATCAGCTTCAGCTTGGCGGTTCTGCCTTCGCTCAGAGCCAGGGTAAGGTGGGCAGCGACGTGCCTACTGTGAAGAATGCTGAGTACTTCCGCGATGCTTTCATCGCTGTTCAGCAGCTCGTCAACGAAGGTCTTATCCTCGCTGGTCACGATATCTCTGCCGGTGGTCTTATCACTGCTCTCCTGGAAATGTGCTTCGCTAACACTAAGGGCGGTCTTAATCTCAACCTCGACAAGATCAATGGCGATGACATAATTAAGGTATTGTTCGCTGAAAACCCTGGTATCGTCATCCAGGTGGCTGACGCTGACGCTCCACGCGTGAAGAAGATACTCGAAGATGCCGGTGTGGGCTATGCCAAGATTGGTACTCCTTCCGCTGACCGCAACATCACTGTCAAGCGTCATCAGAGCAATGCTCAGGTGCCAAACTCTGAGATTGCCAACCGCGAACTTACTCTCGTGTTCGACATTGACGACCTTCGCGATACATGGTATAAGACTTCTTATCTCCTCGACCGTCGCCAGTCATTCAATGGCAAGGCTGCTGAGCGCTTCGCAAACTATAAGAACATTCCTCTCGAATGGACATTCAAGGCAGACAAACTCACCAGAACTCCACGTCCGGAGGGCAAGCGTCCTGTCGCTGCAATCATCCGCGAGAAGGGTACTAACTCTGAGCGTGAGATGGCATGGGCATTCTATATGGCAGGATTTGACGTCAAGGACGTTACAATGACTGACCTTATCACTGGTCGCGAGACTCTGGAGGAGGTCAATCTCGTGGCTTTCTGCGGTGGATTCTCCAACTCAGACGTGCTCGGAAGCGCAAAGGGATGGGCAGGAGCCTTCCTCTTCAACCCTAAAGCCAAGGAGGCACTCGACAAGTTCTATGCTCGTAAGGACACTCTCTCACTCGGTGTGTGCAACGGTTGCCAGCTTATGATAGAGCTCGGTCTTATCAATAATGACCATGTAGTCAGCAATGCTAAGGACTATGCCGAAATGCTCCACAATGATTCTCACAAGTTTGAGTCTGCTTTCGTTACTCTTACCATCCCTCAGAACGACAGCGTGATGTTCGGTTCTCTCTCTGGTCAGAAGATTGGATGCTGGGTTGCTCATGGAGAAGGCAAGTTCAATCTCCCGCTTGCAGAGTCAGAGTACAACGTGGTGGCTAAGTTCAACCGCTCTGAATACCCTGCAAACCCTAACGGTTCTGCATACGATGTTGCTGCCCTTGCAAGCAAGGATGGCCGTCATCTCGCTATTATGCCTCACCCAGAGCGTACACAGTTCCCTTGGCAGTGTGGCTATTATCCGGAAGATCGCCGTCTCTCTGACGAAGTAACTCCTTGGCATGAGGCATTCGTCAATGCTCGTCTCTGGATTGAGAAGCACTAAAACAGTCCCTGATATCCTCGCCTTGAGGATGTAATACATAAAAGACCCGCTTGAGAAATCGTTGCTCAAGCGGGTCTTTTTTGGTATGCTCGGCATGAGCTTATTCTAATGGGTGCAAGTCCCTAACAAGCCCTAATAGCGGGAATTGTATAG
>CAKQPF010000066.1 GCA_934256705.1 uncultured Prevotella sp. | reverse complement strand
TAGGATGGTAAAAAATCAGCCGAAACGCCTTAAATAGCGCGTTTCGCAAGTGCGCTCTATGCGCCTATACCTAAAAACTTTTATGCGAAAAACAGCCGAATAGTTGTGAAGATATGTTAAGTAGGTGCATAAAATAGTCCTATTTACTCCTAAAGTCTGTACCTAACCAAAGAAAAGCCCCTCCAGTAAGAGGTAAAAGGAAGACTGTTACAATAGCTATGCTATCAGAATTTGCCACGATGCCACTTTTGCAGCAATACCCTAAATGTAACCGTGTAGTTAAGTGCAAAAACAAGATGGAGGTAAGAGGTTACGAATCCAATGGACCATCAAGACGGTAAGCGAGCTAATAATATATCATTGCCAATAACTATGCCTTTACCTTCTAATAACATAGCTTTTACAATGCAATAACTATGCCTTTACCTCCTAATAACATAGCTTTTACATTGCAATAACTATGCCTTTACCTTCTAATAACATAGCTTTTACATTGCAATAACTATGCTTTTACCTCCTAACAACATAGCTTTTAGAAGGTGATAGTTATCCTTTTAGGATGCAATAACGATATGGTTATCAAGCGATATGATGGCTATGCGATTGTTATTTACATCGTCAAATCAACGGATAAGAAAAAACCGGTTTGAGTATTATGCTCAAACCGGTTTCTTTTATTTCAGAAAAACATTCTGATTTTGCTTACTTCTTCTTGTAATTCACTATTACAGTGTTACTGAACATTCCCTGATTTTCAGAAACAAGTTGTCCCAATGTCTTTACTGTCAATGCATTGTCCGCAAAAGAAGATTCAATGGCAGTAGTTTTTTCTTCCTCTACAACAGTAATCTTGTTTGGAGCATAAGAAGAAACCTTCACATTACGATTGAGGAAGAAACCAATAGCCAAATCTTCCGGTCCACTCAAGAAGTTGAATGCATTGTGCAAGAAGAAAGGCTCTACAGTGTTAGGGCATACACGAACGCTCTTATCTGTAGTAAACTCATTTGGCATACCTGACAGAGAATATGCAGACATATTGCCATCTGTATAAGTGCCTGTGTATATTGCATCTTCATCCTTAGCACCCATTTCCTTAACATTAACAAGGTAACCATTGGAATCATAGTTCCATACATAAGTCACTTCATCACCATAAATACCATAACCAAGGCTTGATGTTATGCGACCATGTTCGTCAAAAGTGTATTTGAAAGGAAGACCAGAGAAATTACTTGTTGTAGTAACTGTATTACCATCATAAGCAAACTCCCATTCGAGACCACTATTTGAACTGATTTTATTTAATGTTCCATCATTATTATAAGCGAAATCCAACTTCAGAAAATCATCTTCAAGTCCAATCATTCCACCATACATAGCAAGTTTAAAGTTATCAGAAATTGTAAGGCTCTCAATCTGACGCTCTGCATATACATAAGCCTCACCCAAAGACCAATAGTTGGCACCACGAACGAGGAAGACATTGTAGTCGCCTTCTGCCTGTTCTGCAGGAATTGTGAACTTCAAACCGTCTGATGTTGCAACAGCAGAAAAAGGTTTGCTCTCTGATCCTGCTTCAAGAGCAATCATATCACCCTCAGCAAAGCCAATACCAGCGATGACAATTTCCTTGCCAAGAGCCATCTCTGCAGGCATGTCAAGAGCAGAAACAGGATTGTCAGCAGCGAGAAGGTTGATAGAACCCAAAGTCCAGAAGTCATCACCATTCTGAAGTACTACGTTTACCTTACCTACATTGAATGTGTAAGGAACTGTGAATGTTGCACCTGTAGCAGACATCTTAGCCTCAACGGCTACTTTCTCTGGAGGTGCTACGCTGGATGTAACGTCAGGCTGGAGATAGAGAGTCTGACCAGCAGCAAAGCCCTTGCCCTGCACTGTTACTTCAGAACCGATCTTTGCAGATGCAGGAACCACCTGATCAGTAACTGGATTTGTTGGGTCGTCGTCAGACGAACATGCTGTGAATGTGACGATTGCACAAAGCGCCAGCATCATTGAAATCAGTTTTTTCATAATGATTTAGTTTTAATGAATTAAAAAAATGTAATAATATTCGTTCTCAACGCTCCGTGCCACGAGCTGTGCAGGAGCATGTGTATCACAACAGTTTAGAGTCCTTTGAGACTGTTGAGAATCTGTTCTGTGTCCTCACTTGAAGGGCGGCTCATGTCAGGATTGACGATTCTGCCGTTAGGATCAAGAAGGATGAAGCGTGGAATGCCGCTGATGCGGTAATCGCTCTGGAACTTTGTTCCTTTACCGATATAGAGCTGAGTACCTCCGAGCGCGCCACTCTTCACGCGAGCCTCCCACTTTGCCTTGTCCTGGTCGATGGAAAGACCTACGAAGACGATGTTGCGACCCTTGTATTTCTCTTCCAGTTTGGTGAGATAAGGCAATTCCTTCTGGCAAGGTCCGCACCATGTAGCCCACATATCTATATAGATATACTTGCCACGGAAGTCACGAAGCGACATTTCCTTGCCGTTGATGTCAACTCCTTTGAAGATAGGAGACGGACGACCGACCGCTGCCTTGTCCCATTTAGCGCATGCTTTCTTGAAGATGTCATTGAGACGTGGCGATGTGACGTATGAGTAATAGAGATTCTGCAGGTCTGTGATATTATCAGTACCATTGCCCTCTACGTATGTGAAAGCAAGGAAATGGATAAGCGCTTCACGCACTTTCTCGCTCTCCATGTGCTCACCGATATAGTTCATCTCTGCGATTACCTTCGGATACATCTGGCGGATGTTCTTGCCGTTTTCATCAAAGATGTGTGATGTCTCAATCATAAAGTTACGGTATTCGTCGATGTCAGCCAGGTCTTCGTCCTCCTTTACGTATTCGCGAATGGTTGCATAGTAATCATCTCCGAGCACCATCGTGGTGTCCTGAGTGAGATAAAGGTGACTAACCGGATACATCAGCAGGGCATTGGCATAGAAATATGTGATTCTACCCTCTTCCATCTTCTGGAATTTGTCGTCAGCAGCAAACTTACGCACCTTCAGCAGACGCTTCATAGATGCCATCTTGTCGGTCACAGTCTTCTTGAACTGGTCCCATGGCTGGGCATAAGCCTCGTTTGGAAGTCCTACCAACTGGATTCTGTTGAGATATTCCACTGCCTTCTCATTGCCTCCACTCACCTTGAAGGTGTTGTCAAAGTCGTTGGCATCAAATGAGATGGTCATGTTATCACCTTTCTGGAGATATACCACCTTGAATTTCTCTCCATAATACACGTTGGCATAGAGAGCATCCATACCGTCGAGCTGGACTGTAGCCTTGCCGTCAGTAAGGGCAAACTCATTGACACTCATGTGATAAACGAGTACCACATTGGTCAAAACAGGGTTTTTGACATCAAAATTCACCGTGATGCCATCAGCGGCGTGCATATTCACTGCAGCGAGCAGGAACAGCAGCATGGTCATTATCTTGTTCTTCATTTTCATTATTGGTTTACTTTTTTGACGATGAAAATATGAACTGGTACGATTTGAGCCTCACATTGATATTAGACATTGCTCACTCAAACAGTAACAAGTTATATTTCTACCGTCACTTAGTTGGTACGCTCACGGTAAGTAGCGTCCACGATTATGGCAAAGCCGGTGTAAATTGTAGGGTTTACCTTAGAGAAATCACCCTCTGATTCCGATCCTTCATAGATGCGGAGAGCGCCATCGCCCCTATTATCCGAACCTACCACGAGGTCATAGTCATGAGAAGAAGCAGCATTCTGATAGAGATTAAACTTCAACACTGTGATTTTCTCATTGCGAAGCGTAAACTGTTTCTGCGCCTTGAGCGGTGTCTCTGAGAGGTTTACACGATATACGGTGCCTCCTACGGAGTAATACATATAGTTTTTCAGCGAGCTGAATGCAAAGCATGATGCCTTGTCAATGTCTGTACAGCCGCTCAAATCGCCGTAGTAAGCCCTGCCGATAGCAATCGGACAGTCGCCATAAGCGAGCATATCGCCCAACTGTATTCCGTAGAGATAGTACTTGTTGCCACCCTTGAGCACGGTATAGGTGACTCCCATCTTTGCATTGCCCGGATCATACTTGGTATTCTCCATATATACGAAGTCAAGTCCTGTAGGATATTCGCTGAAAGCAGTGCCTGTCACCATTTCCTTTCCCTTGTAATTTATGGCGATATCTTCCATTTCATCCATTGAAAGGTAAGAATTGTCAGAAAGGGAAAGGTCCGGAAGGAATGGGCAACATGACATAAAGCACTTGTTTACATCATCATACAAGAGGAAAATGGTAGCATAAGATGATGCTCGCACATTGCAACCAACATACGGAGCCAGCACCGGTTGCTTGTTTGCAGCGGCATAGAGTCCCAATATTCCTGAGTTTGCGGCATAATAAGCATATCCATCACTCACGCAAAGCTTCATCATTGCACCCTGATCATATACTATGCTCTGCGGATGCAGGTCAGTCTGCTTTGCCACTTCATATCTGAAGGCATAGTCTTTCTGCCAGGCGAAACTGTTTTTAGATAGTCTTGTCGCTCCATCAGCAGTGAAGAGATAGAAAGGCGAGTCACTATATCCGGCCTTTGGGACATACTGTATGCGATAAGGCTTGTTGAGTTCAGGCATTCCATTTGATTTGAGAACGTCGTAATAAGTCTTTCCCGTCACGTCAGAGACCAGGTCGAGGCGTGTCTTTCCTGCCACATCGCAGAGCACCATCCATCCTTCAGAGGTCACATCGCTGACAGTCAGCGAATAGCTTTGTCTCCAGAAGAGTCCTGATTTCTTCTCTGTGGCAGTGAAATAGAGGACATACTCGCCTGCGGGAAGGGTCACTTCCTGCTTGAGATGCTTCTCTGTGCCCAATACGGTCACTTCATTGTCGCCAGACTTGTTGATGGCCTTCCATTCGTATGTATAGGCATCAAGGTCGGTGATGTTGTCTCCCATCTCCGGATTGAGGTCGAGATCGGCACGTGAAAGCACTGATATGCTTTCCGGCACGCCAGTGATGTTCGGCTCATTGAGACTGTGATAATCATAGTTGCCTTCATCCTGCGAGCATCCGGCAAGAAGGATTGCCGAGAGGAAAGCCACAGCCATTATGATGTTTTTTCTCATTATTTCCTTGATTTTAAGTATTATTATTGTCTTTGTCTGATTGTCGGAGTGGTTGTATTGCAATCTAAATTGATGGTTAAAGACATTCTGTCAAATGCCGATACAACCAAACAACCGAACTAACTACACTACATTATAGAACTGCAACGGACTGCCCTTTGCATCAAAGGCATCTGCATCGTAAGCCTTTCCACTGTTACGAAGAGTTTCCTGCTCCTTGACGTAGCTGTTCATCTCTACAGATATGTAAGACTGCATTGCGAGTGTCATCTTCGAATCATCATTGAAATCAGCGGGATTGAGGTCAAGCACTCTGCAGGCAAGCTCGAATTTCTGCTGTGAGAACACGCCGAGCAAGTCCTTCTTCCATGCTTTTGGAGCTGTGGTAAACATGTCAGAGAAGACAATCTTATATGAAAGAGTGGTCACCATATCTCCATTTGCAGTCTTCTCCTCTGTCACAGGCAGTGCGAAATTGCTGTTTGGCTGGAGTGAAAACTGCAACTGCTTCTCGTTTGCCTTGAGTGCTGCGGTGCGCTTCAGGGTGACGATATATTCGTAAGATGTCTCTCCTGCAGGCATTTCCGCTTTCTCTGGCAATATGTAGTCCACGCCTTCCTTAGCATCATCCGATGTCACGGTGATGGAAATGGCGCGAGCCTGGTCAGAAGGACGTCCCACCAACTGTATCTTTACCGGCACCTGCATCTCGTCACCTTTATTATATACGAAGGTGACATTGGTGGAATCCAGCAGCACATTGGTGTTGGAACGATTATTGAAATAGACTCCATTAATTTCCTCGAAGGCATCCGGAGTCTGCTCGCTGCATGAGCTTACTCCGATGAAAGCCATCGCTGCTATCAGTATTGTCTTTATCGTATGGATGTTTTTATTCATTGTATTATTTCTTTTTTTGTTTCTTTGGGAATATCAGCCGGCAATGTGGCTGACACAATACCTTGGTTTGCCCAGCCCTTAACGGTTTTCTGTCTCAGAGTCTGGCAATGGGACAACGAATATCAAGTCGCTTGCCTTTGGATTCTTAGAGCTGTTAGCCGAAGTGATAACGTCACAGTTGAGGCGCTTGTAGAGATAGAAGAGCTGTCCTTCTCCATACAACTCTCTGATATACTCATACTTGAGCAGGTCAGGAGTAAGCGTCTGCAGGTTTGCCACGCCACGGTTTCTACGCAAGGCATTGACATACTGCACACCCTTTGCGAGCACATCGCTCTGGCTTTCAGCAGCGATGAGGAACATCTCTCCGAGTCTAACCATCGGTATCATGGTATTCTGTATGCTTCCATTTGCCACCATATCGCTGTACTTGTAGAAGTAACGGTTGCTGCCGGTCGCTATCCAGTTGGCACGATAACGGTAGTCATCCTGATAGCCTCCTGTAGTGGCTGCGCCTCCATATACTATATTGCTCATCAATGAGTTGTCCATATAGAACACATAATTTGGCAAGCGTGAAGGATCATAGTAGTTCTTGTAGATCGTGCCACGGCTGGTATTGGTCAATGCAAAGATTACCTCTGATGAGAAAATTCTGTCCGGGTCGGCTGGCGAACCGGTGACAAGGCTCTTGTCCACGAATGGGAATATTCCATTATCGGCAGTCTTTATGACATCAGAAGCATACTTGAACGCATCCTTCTTGTCGCCCATATAGAGATAAACGCGCGCCAGGAGTGCCTCAACAGCATAGTAATTGAGTCGCAATGCACGATAGCGCATGAAGTTGCTTGTGCCATCTTGCGCACCGCTCATAAGGGTTCCTTCTGTCTTGACAGGGTCATTTGCAAGCAAAGTGCGTGCATCCTCAAGGTCGGCAGCCACTTGTCCAGCCACTTCTTCTGCTGTCAGAATTGGTTCTGGAGTATTGGTTTGCTTAGTATAATAAGGTATAGCCTTCTTATCACTGTCCTTAGAATAGACTGGACCAAACAGGCGGAGCATATCGAAATGGAGCATTGCACGGAGTGCCAGTGCCTCTCCCTTTACCACATAGTAACTGCCTCCAGTGAAGAGATGCTGATTGTCATCGATGGTCTCCAGGATTTTGTTACAGTTGAGTATCAGTGCATAAGCCTTGTTCCATGTCTGGTCGAGGCGTCCACGCCAGTACTCTGTGGCATACTTGTAGGAAGACAGGTCCTTATAGTTACCCCATACGCTGTTGTCATTTCCGATGGTGTAAGCACCACCCATCACCTCTATCATCTCCACGGTCAGCGTTTTGCCGTAGAGAGCTTCGCTATTGAGGTCGATGTAAATGCCGTTGAGCATTTTCTGATAGCCTTCCTCCGACTTGAGCAGTTCTCCTTCGGAAATCTTGTCGTAGGGCTTCACCTCCAGCCAGTCGTCACACGATGTGGTCAGGAGAGTGCAGCACGCCAATATCATTGTATAAAATATATTTTTCATCATTTGGTATTCTTAGAAAGTTGCACCTAAAGAGAATGACACTGTACGGGCAAACGGATAGTCGATGCCTCGCTCTGCCTTCACTGTGGACCAGCGGAAGATGTCATTCATGGTAGCCTGCACGTTCAATGCCTGCATACCCAGTTTCTTAGCGATATTTGCCGGGAACTCATAACCCACATTGACAGACTCGCAGGTGAGCGTATTCTCATCCATCACGAAGCGTGATGACTTGTCTGTCTTCTGCACCATGGATATTCCTTTGTAGAGTGCGTTGCGGTTGTTCACGCTCCATCGGTCATAGAGAGCACGGCGGTCCTGGTTGTTATAGACTTCTGTAGTGCCGATATTCTCCACTTTGTCGAAGAGAGAACTGTTAAACAGCTGACCGCCATACTGATAACGGAAGTAGCAGCTGAATGAGAATCCCTTGTAATAGAATGTGGTGCCGAGCAGTCCTTCCACGTCCGGCTCCTCGTCTCCGCACACTACTTCATCGTTTGTATCGTAAGTGAAGGAGTAGGTTCCGTCGCGCTTGATGAAGAGCTCCTTACCTGTAGCCGGGTCGATGCCAGCAGAACGCACAGCCCAAATTGCCGTTGGACTTCCTCCGTCATAGTAACGGGTGGTATTGTGCAGTCCCGCCTTTCCGCTCTCATTGAGTGCGCTGAAGGCATTTCCTATGTCGGCATACTTTGACTTGGAGTGGGTGGCACTGAGAGAGATGTTCCAGTTGATGCGGTTCTCAGGCATATAGATAGGTGAGAACTTCACTGTTGCCTCCCAGCCAGTAGTCTTCTGCTTGCCGGCATTCAATGCTTCGCTGGTCACACCCATTGATCCCGGTGTGGTGATGATGGCGAGCAGCGGGTCAGTGTTCTTGATATAATAGTCGAGAGTGAGGTTAAGACGGTTGCCCAATGTGGTGATGTCCGCTCCGATGTTGTAATTGATGGTTTCCTGCCATGCAAGGTCATTGTTGCCCAAACCGCTGATGACTACACCTGTACCGAAGACATTGGTCATCAAACTGTTGAACATATAGGTCGTATATGCCTGATAAGCAGAGAAATTCTGATTGCCCGGATTACCTACAGAGGCACGAAGCTTGAGCAACTGGAAAGCCTCGTTCTCCTGCATCCATCCCTCATTATGGATGTTCCATCCCAATCCGACTGACCATGTAGTGCGGAAACGGTTGTCTGTTCCAAACATGGAAGCGCCGTCATTACGGAGGTTGAAGTCGAGCAGATAACGGTTGTCATAAGCGTAACCACCGTTGAGATAGAAACTGGAAGCATGCTTGATGTTCTCATTGTATCTCGGTTTGCCTCCTGTAGGATAGTTGTTGGCGAATGATGGTGCGGCAAACTGGTCGTCCGTAAATCCTGTAGCGGAATAACCGTTTGTCTTGCTCGTGGTATTATTGAAGTTGAAGCCCAATACGGCATTGATCTGATGCTTGTCAGCTATCAGTTTACCGTATGTGGCAGAGACGTCTCCTTCATAGTAGAGATACTTCTGCAGACTGTGTGTAAAGAGTCCCTTCTGCGTGTCGTCCTTGGCATCAAAGTCGGTATGCTCTGGTGAAAGGCGAAGGTCCTGCGTGTCGTCATACTTGGTGATGCCAAACTTGGCACGTACTCGCAAGTCATCCGTAGCAAACCATTCCGCTATGAAATTGTTGGTGAAGCCGAAACGCTGTCCCTTGTCATAATTATTGAGACTGGCATTCCACAATGGATTGGAGACAGGATTATCATCCAGTCCTTCTTCCGGATAATAAAGATACTTGGAAATCTTGCCGTCAGCACCGTATTTCTTGTAGTATGGGTTGGCCTGGGCATACTCTGCAAAGTTCACATTCGGATTGTTGGTGTCGAGATAGTCGATGGAGAGCTTGTTGCTGAACTGGAATTTGCCTGTACGGTATATGAGGTCGATGTTTCCCCCGAGCGTCTGACGGTCAGAACCCTTCATCACGCCTTCCACCATACCGTAGTTGAGTCCGATTCCATATCTGATGTTACCCTCTCCTCCCTCAGCATATACATTATGCTTGTGGGTGAATCCGGTGCGCAGAGGCACGGTAAGCCAATAGGTATCCACGCCCTGCTCTATGTCACGAAGGCGTGAATTGTAGAGGGCGTCAAGTTTTATCTGATTGAAAGGATTGCTGGTGTTGTCCTTATACACTCCTGCGAGTCTCTCAAACTCCAGTTTCTCGCGGGAATTCATAAGGTTATAGTCTGACAGGTCGGCTACGTCAATGCTGTAGTCGCCCTTGTATGAAATCTGAAGTTTACCCTTTGCAGGGGCCTTTGTCTCGATTACCACAACGCCATTGGCTGCCTTTGAACCGTAGATAGCTGTGGAAGCGGCATCTTTAAGCAAAGTAACGGAAGCCACCCTGTTCATGTTGAGGTTCATCACGGTCTCCAATGTAGTCTCGAAACCATCAAGGATGAAGAGCGGCTGGTTAGGGTCTGTGCCGTATTCCTCTTTCAGACCAGCCACACTGGACTTGCCACGAATCTCCACGTCAGGCATCTTGTTAGGATTGGAACCTGCGAGGCTGTTTTCCATGATCTTGAATGAAGGATCGAGCGTCTTGAGGCTCTGGAGCACGTTCTGTGCACCCACCATCTTCAGTTCGTCGCCTTTGAATGTGGTGGAAGAACCTGTAAAGCTCTCCTTCTTTCGGCGGAATACACCCGTCACCACAACGTCCTTGATGTTCACCGCATCTGATTTCATCTGAATGCGGGCGAAGTCACCATGGTTGCTACCTGTAAATCGGATAACGGTCTTCTTGTATCCGATAAACGAAAACACAATGTTACACTCCCCTTTCACTGGCAATGAGAAGCGTCCGTCAATATCAGTCGTCACGGCATTAGTGGTTCCTTCGACAGCTACGGTCACGCCAATCATAGGTTCATTGTCAGCACTGTCAAAGACGCTTCCCTGCACAAATCCCTGCTGGGCCGTTATCTCTGTCTGGGCATTTGCATTCTCCACCGGATTCTGCGCATTGACAGAGCAGACAAACGGGGAAAACAAACAGCATCCAGCCATAATCCAGCGATAAGCACCGGGATTAAAACTTTTAGTTTGCATCATTTTATGTTCTTTAATAATAGTAATTGTGTACTAAGATAAATGTATGTAGTATTTAGCAGGCGTCACACCCACCTTTGTATATCCATGCAAAGGTAATAAAAAAAGGATAGAACAGCAACACTTTGTATATCTTTTTAACCTTTTCTAAGGAATAAACCGCTATTATAGAGCAAAACGCAAGAAATCAATGCTTTTGACTATAATATCTCAAGCGATATTTCAACTAATCATCATAAGTCGGAATTCACAATTCACCCCATCATTAACCAAATCAAGAAGCAATACCCCCGCCCTTTTAGAATCACATCCCTCCAATTAAAGAACGACAGCCAATCCAACTCAGAACCGTCCTTGGTTCTGCACCCCTCAATCAAAAATCTCCGCATTAACACCCTTTCACAACCGTTAAAGCACCGATTTTTTTCCTTCAAATCAATAAAGGAAAATCCACCATCATCACCATCTCCAAGCAAGAAAAATGGAAGAAAAATCCCATTATTGCCCTCTCTGAATGCAATAACATAGCTATTACTATGCAATAACTAAGCTTTTACCCTGCAATATCTATGCTTTTACCCTGCAAAAGCATAGCTTTCACATCGCAATATCATAGCTTTTGCGCCCATTTTCCGCCTCTTTCGCTCTCTTATCCCCACGCTTTCTCCGTCATATTCCATAACACCTTAATTATCAATATTTTCCAAATCGGTGAGAATCGCGTATTTGCACACGGGAATACACGCGCTCCGGAATTTATGTTAATAAATTGTCGTATTGTTCAGAAGGCAGAAATTAGCACGATATTTGAAAGCGGTTTCGTTGTCACAGAATCCGGAAATGGAAAGCATAAGAAGGAAATGGAACGTCGCCCAAACAGGAAATGTAAGGCAGAAAAAAACAAAACAGGAGATTACCCTAATCTCTTTGGATATTCTGACATAGTAGAAATCCGAAAAGATAGAGGTAACCTCCTGTTTCATATTTATATTATAAGGAGAAAGCTCTTATTCCTTGACAGGAGCCTTCTTTGCTGCTGTGGTTTTCTTCACGGCAGTAGTCTTCTTTGCTGCAGGCGCTTTCCTGGTAGCCGGAGTCTTCTTGGCTGCGGTCTTGCGAAGCTTTGCGTCCGGATCAAGTTTCTCCAGCTTTGCCTGAAGACGCTGTATCTCCTTGTCCTTCAACTCCAATTCCTTGCCCAGATTAGTGATACTGGTAAGCATCTGCTCCAGTTCGTCATTCTCGATACCGCCATAAATTGAGCGAACACGAGAGATGAAGTCACCGAGAATATTCATATAATTGGTGAAAGCATCGAAAGGTCCGTCGTAGATACCACGGTCAATGTTGGCATTTGACGGCTTTGTGGTCATGAATCGGAAATTGTTTGATGCCTGGAGATAATCCCAGTCTCTGAGCAATGCAGGGTCATTGGCAATGAGAAGTCTGTCAGCTACACTGTAAAGCTTGTTGAAAGCCTCGCGCTGCATCTGGTTGCCAAGCCATACAGAGCAGTCACGTTCCTCATCTACCCATGAGAGAGTCTCTGGAACATCCAGAGCTCCTACGCTCTGGAATCTGTCGCACACCTCGGAAGGTGTAGCGAACTCAAGTCCTGCATTGCGTGCGCAGATAGGCAATGCCTTGATGAATTCGAGAATATTGCTTGACAAAGGCTGCGCGATGCCGAGGGCTGTCAGTTCCATAAAGATATTCACCACCTGTTCTGACTCCGGACATTTGGCAATATCATTGATGTAACAGTCGGCAAAGAGAGGATATTTCTCCCAATGGGTATTGCTGAAACGCAAAGAAATATCATCAGAAGCGTTTACGTCACGCAAGAGAAGCTTGAGGCCCGGCGCCATGTTACAGTTATAGACATAATGCGGTGATTTCCATCCGAGTACGTGCTTTGCGCCTTCCGTCAGCATTCCCTTATATCCGAGGGATGCCACCTGTGCGCCAATCTCGTCGGTATAGATGAGCGATGAATTACGCATCACTGTAGGACGCTTGCCGAAATAGCTCTCTATCTTGGCTGACATCTTCTCAATGTCACGCTTGAAGCTCTCCTCATTGGCAAGACCTGCCAGACCATGGGAGTAAGGCTCGGTGAGGAATTCCACCTGACCGGTCTCATTAAGTTCCTGAAGCAGGCTGATTACCTGTGGAGCATGGTCTTCGAGCTGCTCCATGCCCACGCCCGAAAGGGAGAAAGCCACCTTGAAATAGCCTGGATTCTGCCGTATCATCTCCAGGAGAGTGGAGAGCGCCGGCACGTATGAATGCTCCGCAGTATATGCGATGGTGCGCTCGTTGGCATAATCATCGTAGTAATAATGGTCAGTACCGATATCAAAGAAACGGTAACGCTTGAGATGAGTAATCTGGTGTATCTCAAAATATAGACATATTGTTTTCATTATATTCTTACGTTTTGGGAGACAGAGCCGATGATGGCTCCATCTGGATTTGACTTGTTTACTTTATGAAATTCTGCTGGTATTCGTCATTGCTGAACCATCCCTTCTGGAGCAGCTGGTCGTAACACTGACGTATGCGCAGACCTACTTTCTCCCATGTGATACCGGCCACTTCCTTGATGCCCTCTTCTGCCAGATACTGATGGAAGCCTTCATTCATGCAAAGGGAATAGATGGCGTCAGCCATAGCGTAAACATCCCAATAATCCACCTTTATGACATTGGTAAGAATCTCTCCACAACCCGACTGTTTGGATATGATGGAAGGACAGCCGCACTGCATCGCCTCAAGCGGAGCTATGCCGAAAGGCTCTGATACGGAAGGCATTACGAACACATCCGAATTCTTGTAGCATTCATACACCTGCTTGCCGCGCTGAAAACCAGGGAAGTGGCACCTGTCGGCAATGCCGTAAGTGGCGGCAAGTTCTATCATCGCATTCATCATGTCGCCCGAGCCTGCAAAGCAGAAACGGATGTTGTCAGTACGCTGAAGCACGAGTTTTGCAGCCTCGATAAAGTATTCCGGTCCCTTCTGCATGGTGATACGTCCGAGATAGGTCACTATCTTCTCCTTCGGATTCTTGTGAGGCACTATGTCGAGATACTCCTGTGAGAGCGGATAGACGGCATTATGCATGGCTACACATTTGCGTGGATCCTGATGATACTGGTTTATGACCGTCTGGCGGGTAAGCTCTGACACGCACATGATGCAGTCTGCATTGTCCATTCCATTCTTCTCTATGGAATAGACCGTAGGATTCACCTTTCCACGCGAACGGTCGAAATCCGTAGCATGAACGTGTATGCACAAAGGCTTTCCGCTCACCATCTTGGCATGAACGCCTGCTGGATAGGTAAGCCAGTCATGCGCATGGATGATGTCAAACTGCTCCGACCTTGCCAGCACTCCGGCAATGATGGAGAAATTGTTTATCTCATCATGCAGATTGCCTGGATATCCTCCTGCAAAGCCCATACATCCGAGGTCGTCAAGACCCTGCATATAATTGAAATCTGCATAGATATTGTCGCGGAAACGATAGTAATCCTCCGCCGTATGACCCACAAAGCGATCCTTGATGTTATCATACTGCACGTCACGCCATACTATCGGCACCTGGCTCATATTGATTATCTTGAGGAATTTCTCCTCGTTGCCAGTAGGTTTCGGCATGCAGAACGTCGTCTCCACGTCGCCTTGAAGGCTCAATCCCTTGGTGATGCCATAGGAAGCAACCGCAAGTCCGCCATATATCTTTGGTGGGAACTCCCAACCGAACATTAATACTTTCATTGTGTTATTCCTCCCGACATTAAACTTTATACTGGTCTATCAATCTCCATGTACGAAGAATCTCGGCTACATTCATGGCAAACGATCCGGCTCCACGTCCGTGATAAGGCGGATTGCCATCGAAAAGCTCTGAGATAGAACCTACTACATGATACTGCATCTCGTCTTCATAGCCCAACATCTGACGCTGCACGAAGCTAAGACGCGTGCGCTTATATACTTTGATGCAAGCCTCCATATAGAAACCACCGAGCCAAGGCCATGCCGTACCAGAATGATAAGCATAGTCGCGCTGGGTCTGTGCTCCTGCATATATAGGATTATAGCCGCCAGACTTAGGAGAAAGTGTGCGCAATCCCTTAGGTGTCAGGAGTTCACGCGTACAGAAATCGAGTACAGACTTCTTCTGTTCAGGTTCAAGAGGTGAATAATCGAATGCCACAGGGAATATCATATTCGGACGAACGCTCCAGTCCGTGATGCCTTCTTCCACATAGTCGAAGAGGTAACCGTTAGGATTGACGAAGATTTTCTGGAAAGAATCCTTGGCTATGTCTGCACGGGCATCAAGTTCCGCTGCCATTTCCGGCTTGCCGCTGGATATTGCCATCTCTGCACAGAACTTCAAAGCATTGTACCACAACGCATTTATCTCCACCACATATCCTGTGCGTGGAACGACAGGTTTGCCGTTTACCGTGCTGTTCATCCAGGTCATAGGCTCTTCTCTGCCTTCTATGTGCATGAGACCGTTCTCCTTGAGCTCAAGATTCGGATGCTTTCCGCTCTCCATGAAGCGCAGCATATCCTCAAGGAACTTGCCATATTCCTGATAAGTGATGGCATTGCCCACCTCATGTGCATACTGCTGCAAAGCCCATATTGCCCAAAGGAGCACGTCAGGCTGCTCTATCTCGCGGATAAGTCCTGTCAATGGTCTGCCGGACATGAACTCATAGATTGCCTTCTTTGCTGTGTCCATCACGAGTTTGAAGTAATCATTCTCCTGAATGGCTATGGTAAGACCAGGCAATGAGATAAACATATCACGGGCACGCACCTTGAACCAAGGATAACCAGCCAGGAGATAGCGCTCCTTGTCGCTCACTCTCATGTGGAACTGATGGGCAGAATTGACGAGAGTATGATAGAAATTATCTCGTGGAGTACGGATTTTCACCTCCTGATCGAATACTTTCTTCAATGTATTTGGCTTGACTTCTTCAAGTCCTGCGGCGAAAATGATCTGGTCACCCTTCTTCGCGCTGACCTCGAAATATCCAGGCACGTAGAGATCCTCCACGCCTTCGTAGCCGCGTTCCAGTTCCTTATCATAGAGAAGTCCGCGATACCAGTCTGGCCGGAAGATGAATTCACACTTTCTGGAGAACTGCATATAAAGGTCAGGATAACCCTCGTAGAGGTGGGTCTTGATGCCGCCATCGACTTCCTGATAGTCACGGATGATATTGGTGTTCTCGTGCATACATGTCTTCACGCTTCGGAAGGCGAGGAATGGCTTGAAGCGCAATATCGTAGAGCTGTGACAATCCACCAATGTATAACGTACAAGCACACGGGTATTGTATGCCTGGAATATGATTTCCCTCTTGAGGATTACTCCGCCCACACGATATAGAGTGGTAGGAATGGTTTCGAGACTGAACTCACGAATATACTTATGTCCGTTAGGGCTGAAGACCCCACTCTGATACTTGTGGACACCAAGGTTGAATTCAGCGCCATGCTGGACCACCGTGGCATCAAGAGAAGAGAGCAGGACATGATTATCATCATCAATCTCGGGGATTGGAGCCACCAGCAGACCATGATATTTGCGGGTGTTGCAATCCACGACAGTTCTATAGGCGTAAGCTCCGGAACGGTTAGTACGAAGTACTTCCCGGCACATTGACTCCTGCAGATTTGCCATCTGAGCTTTTTCAAATTTGAGATAACTCATAGTCACTATATTAAGGTTTATAATTATTATTAGCAGACAGTCCACCTCTTGCAAGGCGAACTATAGATTCCATTTCAGGTTAGGGGCAAGATTAAAACTGAATTATTAGGTTGCCTCAAGGCGGAAGCATCAAATCGTCCACCTTAAAATTTCCGTGCCGTTAGGTCATTAGCACATCATTTCATCCACAAAAGTAGAAAAAACTTTCCTTTTTTGCAAATAAAAGCAATTGTTTTTTTCAGAATTAATATAAAAAGACTTGTATTTACTATATTTGTATTACAAAGGAAGCGGAAATGTAACAATATGTACAGGGACTTACAGCGCTTTTATAATGTTTCTATAGATGTTTGAAATATGATTTCCCGCTCAGTTTGCTCTTCTCGTTCGTTATCTTGCCACTAATCCAAAACGCAATCAGAGAGCAATGCCTGACGCTTTATGTCGCATTGCTCCCTGATTTACAGTTTTTCCATTATGAAATTGATACTTTCCTTCTCCACGTATATTCTCGCTGGCTCTACGCTTGCATCCATGCCGGAAAGCTCATGTCCATCCACACAGCACGGAGTCTTCTTAGGGCAGGAAATGGTAATGTCATGGCAACGGTATGGACGGGTGTTCTTATAATTGAGGATTTTGCCGAGCAGGAACAGTCCTGCGCCGTAAGTAAGGCGGCCCAACTGGGACTGAAGAATCACGGTGACATCGAGCAACCCACTGTAAGGCACGGCATTAGGTGTCTGCCCAAAGCCCAACGCACTACCCACACACATTGTGATAACCTTATGAGACTCCTTCTCATAATTGATTGTATATTCCATTAGCCAGTCCTTTCTCTTGAACAGAATGACAAGAAGAGTAGCAAGGAATGAGAATCTCCTCGACCAGAAAAGGTGTCGGATATTCTTGCGCAAGCGCTGCATATCTGCCACAAGACCTACATCCACACAGTTGAGGAAGAAGCGTTTGCACTTCGTTCCTTCCGTATTGAGATAGGAAATGCAGCCGGCATCCACCTTTCTCACCCTTCTCTGCTTGATGGAAGATACCACATAGTCCAGATTCTTATCAGAAAAGCCCCAGAAAAGGGCGAAATCATTCATCAATCCGTTAGGGATTACGCCAAGAGTGACACGTTCGCGCACCTCACGCTCTTCCTTCATGAGACAGTTGGCGGCATCATTCAGAGCAGAATCTCCACCACAAATGATGATAGTATCATAACCATCATGCACCATTTTGCCCACGATTTTCTCTACGCTCTGGGCATTCTCACTCGTTATGAGGTCATAGTCTATCTCATAACGCTGGAGCGCTCCGGCTATTTCTTCCCATCGTTTGTCGGTGGATTTCAGTCCGGCATGCTTGGGACAATATATTATTCCTGTCTTCATAAATATAAGGTGGCGATAAGAATTAATGTTATAAGGTGACGGCAAACAATCGATTCCAGAATAATGTAACCTTGATTCTACCATCAAAGCAAG
This sequence comes from uncultured Prevotella sp., assembly GCA_934256705.1. Taxonomy (GTDB): domain Bacteria; phylum Bacteroidota; class Bacteroidia; order Bacteroidales; family Bacteroidaceae; genus Prevotella. The sequence continues at coordinate 1,158 of CAKQPF010000066.1, read as the reverse complement.
AAACTGAAAACGCTTGAACCGCATCAAATCCGAATAATGCGACAATCTATTCCATCAAATCACGTATCTGACGCACTTTCTCTTCCATCGGAAGCAAAGCGTCTATCCAGTGTATCTTACAACCGCGGCGCTCCATTCCTCTGAACCATGTCATTTGTCTCTTGGCAAACTGATGGATAGCGATCTCAAGATCACGCAGCATTTCATCGTAACTGCGGCGACCTATCACATACTCGGTTACGTATTTATACTCCAATCCGTAATAAATCAGGTCCTCTGGATCCACTCCTGAAGCTATGATTCGCTTGATTTCATCCACCATTCCTTCATCTACTCTTGCCTTCAGACGTGAAGATATCTTGGCTCTGCGGTCGTCTCTTGGAATATCCACACCAATGATCAGCGTGTCGAGAGGCGGGAAGAAGCGGTCCTCCGTCTTGTGCTCAAGATTATATGCCTCAATCTCTATGGCGCGAATGGCACGCTGTGGAGAGTCAACATCCGTCTTGTTGTGCATATCCGAATTATTCTTCTCCTTCAGATCCATAAGGATTGCTGTCAGTTCGGGCATCGTCTTATTAGCCATTTCAGCCCTCAACGCCTCATTTTTGGGTACTGGGGACAGATGATAACCTCTGATGACAGACTCTACATAAAGCCCCGAACCACCGCAAAGAATCGGCAGCACTCCCCTATTCTCAATGTCTTCATAGGCACGGAGGAAGTCCTGCTGATATTGAAATATATTATATTTCTCTCCAGGATTGCAGATATCAATGAGATGATACGGCACCGTTACCGACTCAGAGAGAGAAGGCACGCTGACTGTATAGTCACAAATATCCTTTCCCGTGCCGATATCCATGCCTTTATACACTTGTCTTGAGTCACCGGAAATAATCTCCGACGGCTTGCCATCCACGATAAAAGACGCGGCAAGATGAGCAGCGAGGTCGGTCTTGCCCGATGCTGTAGGTCCGATTATGGTTATCATCTTCTGTTTCATCTTTGCAAAGGTAAGGATTTAATTCCGAAACGACAAATTTTCCCTTCTTTTTTTAATCTCTTCACATCGCCATCTAAAATCGAGTAGGAGGAAAACGAAGTAGTTTTTCTCCTACTTTCGTTTTCCGACCTCTCACACCACCGTACGTGCGG
>CAKQPF010000065.1 GCA_934256705.1 uncultured Prevotella sp. | reverse complement strand
TAGCGATTACAAAGATACAACTTTTTATTGAGAAACTGTTATTTTTACCCCATTATTTTGGGGTGGGAAACTTCAGTGACTCATTATGTTGTAATGCTTTTGCCCTTGCAGGGCGTTGGTAGCATTCATCGTAATACCCAGGGCGATGCCCTGGGCTATGGGCTATTGCCCTTGCAGGGCGTATTGGGCATTTTCAACCGTACAGTTCGAAGATTTTCTGAAAACTACCGTCCGTTAACAATTCAATAATGCACCAAAGAACTTTACGCTGCAAGCACAGTGCCGTCCCATTGCAAAACTTTCTTAAATTATCGTCCCAACTCTTTGGGGTATCGGAAATAACAATTATTTTTGCACAAAAAAGAAAATCATGCCAAAGCCGCTTATTGTCAAATACTCAATGAAAGCGGATATGGCAACAAACAACAGCAAACATAACAAACTAAAACCAACAAGACCAAATGATTAAGAAAACCTTATTCACTATCCTGTTTGCTATCATCGCAATGACAGTACAGGCACAGCAAATCAAACTGATTGAACCAACGTTGAGCGACTATCTGCCGCTGCTTGAAAGCAAAGGCTACAAGGCTTACAGCTTCGACACGGAGAAATTGAAAGGCACTGTGGTGGAACCTGTTATCATGGAATATATAAAAGGTGAAGAGCCGAAGAATGTCCTCAATTTCAATATCACCATGTCCATTGACAAGAAACTCGTCATCGGCTTCATTCCATCGGAAAATGATTCTACAGCCAACTTCCTTTTTCAATTCAACAAGGACGGACAGTTTGGCAGCAGGCTCAATCTGAAACCGATATATGCTCCGGAAAAGCCTGATGACAAATGGTACATGTACAAATCACGTCCTTTCAAGCTTGCTGATTCTTTCAAGAAGGGTGATTTCATTCCGCTCGTCCTTTACGGTTCTTATTGGTATGAGCCGGAAAGTGGCGCATGCCGTTTCTGTGGCGAAAACGACATCAAGCCAGACCTCTCGTCCGACATAGTGAAATCCATTCCGCATTATTTCGTCCTTGGAATAAGGATAAGGTAGTTCGTAATGCATAATGCATAATTCATAATGCATAATTCATAATTCATAATGCATAATTCATAATGCATAATTCATAATGCATAATTCATAATTTATGGTTCGCAATGCTTATCAACGACCCAAAGCCACTGTGTTGCCCGCATTACCGGGCAATGTAAAAGCTTTGTCTGGAAGACAATACCGAGCATAGCGAGAGTAACCCGGGACGAAGTCTCGGGAATATAAACGAGAATAAGAAGAGCTGTCTGGAAGACAGTACCAATTCAAATAACGCTTGTGGTCATCACTTTGCGACGACCACAAGCGTTCAATAATAATCACTCCCAATCAAGCACTGTAGGGCGAATGGAGCATACTTGCGAAGGCTCAGTTCTTCACAAGTCGCACCCCATAAATCTGTCCTACCTGCTTACCCTTGTGAGCCACAAACTTCACTCTTATTTCCTTCTTGCCCTTAACAAGCTCTGAAGGAATGGCATAATCAACGGTCTTGAACTGCGTAGTACGCCAACGATGGCTATTGTTTACACTCGTCAGAAGACTGTCGTCGATATAGATATCAAACTCACTGGTGCGCCATTCATCCTGTCCCCAGAACTTGAGCTGTAGGCTAAGGTCTGTTTCTCCCTTGGTCTGCATCAGATAGCTGAAATAATGACCATCCTTTGCATCACGGAAGAATACACCTTCTGTATTACCCTTTTCCGAATTATCGGTCTCCATACGATGGTCGGTCTCTGGCTGTTGTTCTCCAGGGCTCACCTTATCCACAGTCCGATTCTCCAAAGCCTGACGGGCTTTTTCCTCATCAGCCAACTTCTGCATATAAGCCTTGTAATCATTCTCGCCGAGTGCCAACCAATACATCATATATCGAGAATCATGAATCTCGAAGAAAGGCTGCAACTCGCCTTCGATGGCATTCTCCATGTGGGTGGCAAGCTTAAAGTGCAATGGCTTGCCAGGAATTGGCTTCAGGTCTTTGGCAATGTCGTCGAGATGTTTCGGTAACAGGATAGGTGCCTTGTCAAGAGCCAGTTTCTTTCCACCGGCATACTGTCCGAAACGGCTGTCATCGGCAATGAGCGAACGCATATCCTCGTTACCGGTCTTCATGCCGAGCATGATAGGACCATACATGATTGCCACATACTGAGGCACATTGACCATCGGTTTGATGTAAGCGTGCATAGGCATGGAAATCTTCACCTGGTCGCCCTTCTTCCATTTGCGCTTTATGCAGACAAATCCATTCTCCTCATAGCTGTCAGCATCAAAACCGACACCCTTCACGGTGAAGTCATCACACCAGGATGGCTTGCGGACTTTCAGGATGAAAGTTCCCTTACCCTTGGCTACTTCCACGACAGATGTTTCAGCATACGGGAAAGCGGTCTGCTGACGAATCACCATCTTTCTATCCTTCCAATTCAACTCGGAAGCCACGAAGAGATTCACGTACAGTGCATCATTCTCCGCCTTCACGCCCTTATCGTGCGTCCAGACAAACTGTCCATACTTTCCGTGGTCTTCCATTCCAGTTCCCACGCAGCACCACATCGCCTCATTAGGGGCAGAATAGTTGCGGTAATGACGAGGACGGGCGGAAGTGAAATAGACATAGCCACCATGTTGCGGATGCTGGGCAGAGAGGATATGGTTGAACATCGCAGTCTCGTAGAAGTCGCCATACATGCCATCGGGCTTCACACGGTTCAAATCCTCAGTAAGCTTCAGCATATTATACGTATTGCAAGACTCCGGTCCATCGATGTCGTTGATATAGTCTATGCAATTTTCCTTAGTAGGGAAGTGCTCACGCCTGCTATTACCTCCCAAAGCGAGCGAACGCTGACGTGTCACAATTTCCCAGAAATACTCGCTGGCATTGTGATATTGCACATCATGAGCCAACTCAGCGATGCGCTGATAGCCGATGACCTTCGGAATCTGCGTATTGGCATGCATATTGTCAAGGCAGTCCTTGCCATTCTCCATCGGAGTAAGCAACTGTTTGTGGGAGAAGCGGCGGGCACAACTCAAATATTTCGAATCATTGGTCATGGCATAGGCATCAGCAAGCACCTCGTTCATGCCTCCATGCTCGTTACCTAGCATTTTCTCCATCTGTTCATCGCTCAAATCACGTGTTATATCTACTGCCCAATCGCAGAACTTCAGAAACAGATTCTTTGCCTGTTCATTTCCGCAATAGAGCCATGCATCACGAAGACCTGCATACATCTTATGAATGTTATAGAAAGGTGCCCATGTTCCGAAATAAGGTCCGAAATCTCCTTTACTGAAAGCAGTCCACATCTTGGCACTATTCGGAACACCACCGATATAGTTATGACACCAGGCATCAGGACGCTGATTGTTGGCATCAAGCACCAGCTGGAGTTCGGATATCATATATTCCATGCGCTTGCGGCATTCCTCATTGCCTGTGGCCGCATTGATGGCAAGAGCCGACAGATAATGTCCGCCCACATGTCCGTCCAGTCCATCCCAGTTGGGATAAGAAGGTTTGCGAGGTTGCAAGCCTGCCTCCTTACGGTAAGGGGCCAGCATACGGTCGCAATCATATTTCAGGAGCACCTGCACGTTCAAGTCGCGGGCATGCTTCAATGGTCCGTCCAGAAGGGTGATGTCACCCAGCGGGAACTCATCCTTATAAAGTTTATCTTGCGCCACGACACCCAAGGCAGGCGCGATGCTCAGCAGAGCAATCATCAGTTGTTTCTTCATTTTCTGATATTATTTCAAATTATATTCTTAATAAAGGTGGATATCTCTGTAGGTTACACTGCCTTAATCATTAATGGCAATACACAAGACTGCAGCAGTAGCAAGGTTGACATGTTCCGGATAGTTGACCTCTATCGATTCCCATGTAGGCTGAAACGGGTATTCCGTGATAGGCAAACCATTAATTTGTTATTAGTGTATTAAATTGTCATTTGCGACTGCAAAGGTAAGCAAAACAACATAATTCTACTTTTTCATATGTGTCAAATACTTTATATTATGTAACAAACAAAGAAAGAAGGTGCGTCAGAAATGATGACACACCTTCTTCCTTTATCTATTTGCTAACAGTATTCTTTCTTATTTACTCAACTTCTTGATGATTCTCTCCAGATTGTCAAGCTGCCGGGCATCCACTTTCACATCTACCAGGTTTCCTTCCTTGTCGAAGAGGCGATAGGATGGATAAGAGTGAACGTTGAGATAGTTCTCGATGGCACTCTGCTGAGCCGCCGGCAAATTGTAGTGGGCGATATTGTCGCCAACTAAATCATTCAGTTTGATGATATTTTTCCATGACTCTTCCGGACTGCTGTTTGCCATGTAAAGATATACCACATCGTATGGCGCCAACCGTTCGAACTCTTCCTTCGAATTGGCAAGAGCCATCTTGCAAGGGGTACACCAAGTTCCCCAGACATCCAGTAATACAAGTTTCCCCTTATAAGGCTCCAATATATGGCGAAGAAACTTCTCTCCATCGCTCATATCCTGCGGAGCTGTCTTGATACTAACTGTGATGTCCTTGTTCAGCAAAGACAGATACTTACGGTGTTCTGCCAATACTTTTTCCCTGATAACTTCAGAACTGATGCAATGTTCAGCCAGGTCAAGTCCATAACTATTGAGTGGAATGGCTAGTCTTTCCAACATCCGAAGAAGGGATTTGGAGATGATGACATCTTTCTGCTGCTGGCTGCACCCCATGCTATCAGCTATATGCTGGGCATAATATACATCGATGAGAGGAGTCTCATCCTTAAGCATTATGGCAATATCTTCTCTTTCAAGGATAGCCGTAGCGCGCTTGGCAAGGGCTGGGCTGGAAAAAGCATTTTCCATTTCCTCCTGCTCCATGGCATCAGTCGTCTGATTTTGCTTGATAGTCTTGGCTTCCAGGTCCTTTGCCCATTGTTCCACTGTAGCAATTTCTGAATCTGTTATCGCAATATCCCCCAGAGCCTTGTGCTTTCTCAACAGTTCCGGATAATAATTGGTGGATAAGAATCCATAGGTCTTCCCCATGGGTGTACTGTACTTTAACCTTGCTTCCTGGCCGATGAGATCTTTAGTCAGCATATTATAGTCACGAAACAGAGTATAAGGCTGCGGAATCTCCTTCCATATTTTTTCCACTTGGCTCACATATTCCTGAGGGAAAACATAGTCTTTCACGTGATATGCTCCTTGTAAGATTGATGATGCATAACTACAGAGAAGGTATCGGGCAGCATACTCCTGATAACATCTGGAGATAGATGCCGATTCCTCTATCAGTTTCCGCAGGTTCCCTTCTGCCTCCTTATATCTGGTTTCAAGAATCTGCATCATCTCCTGTGCTGGAACCTTATTTTCATACTTACCTGGATATTCTGCGTCAATCAATGGGAAAGGATGCGCTAACAGTTCGTTTTGCAAGCGGCATTTCTTGCCCATGAAGATGGCATGTCCAGCCTTGAAGTCATAGAGCAGATAATAAGTCTCACCTGGCTCCAATACCGTGTTGATAAAAGTGTGTTTCCAGTCCATGAAAACCTCGGTAGAGTTGATGAGAGGTACTTTGATTTCAAATCTGCCAAGAGAATCGAGCTTGCTGTAACTGCTCACTTCCTTGGATGTGGAAAAGAGATCATAATATACCACACTATACTCCTGTCCTCTATCCCAAAGTTCCTTAGGCATATTCCTGAGCCATCCCACAACAATAGCCGTATCGGGCTTGTTATGGGTATCCTTAATACTTGTGGTCTCATCTTTCTGCGGATAATCCGGAAGGCAGGAAGTGGTGATGAGCGAATATTCGGCTTTCTTGCCGTTGATGCTCATCGTGCGCTTGCCTTGCTTAAGTTTGTCGATATTGACAGCAAGGTCGCTCTTGCCATCGGTAAGGATGAAGGAGTACTTGTCGCCCTTCTGATTCTTCTGCTTGTATTGCCAGTAACGGCAGTCGTAGATAGCGAAATCATCATAGAATCCTATCTCCCAATCGCCGGTCGCATCGTTTCGCCAAAGCGAGGAGAAGAGTCGTTTGCTGCGGGTATCGAAGCTCTCGATGCCAAGTATCTTGAAGTTCTCTTTGCCGTCGCCTTCCAGGAAGTCAAACTTTCGGGTATTCTTGGGGAGCGGTGCGAAGTGGAATACCACATCCTCCTTGCCGGAGCCCGGCATATAGTGTTTCTCGTCAAGTTTCAGTCCATCACAGCTCTTGACGAGATATTTCTTGCCATCTGCAAGGAGATATGTTCCCTTCACAAACTTTATCCAATAGTGTGGGCAAAAAGTGATGTGCATGAACACTCGTGTTTCATCATCTGCGAATTCCACACGGTAGATGTTGAGTTGAGACTGATCGGGATCATTAAATAGATGATTCGATTCAGCTACTGGTTTTTCCCAGACAATAGGTTTCTTGCCATTCCCAGCCCAGCAAGTGCAGAGACAGAGGGTGGCGATAAGTACACAAAGGATTCTTTTCATCATTCGATAATTTTATCTGATTTATATTGAGGTGCAAATATACGAAAAAATAATCATAATTGCTTTATCCAAAGCGTCAAAAATGTTATTATGCGCATAAAATAGGATAATTTAACAAAACGCGAGACCATATCTCATGATTTGCTTCTCTAAGCGATTTTATCGCTCATCCTTATATATTCTTGCAAAATGCACTGTCCAGAGTGCAATTTTCGTTAAAAAGTGCACTCACTTCAGTGCACTTTCGTATTTAATTCGTATATTTGCACCCATAAAGAACAACATAACAGCCATAATATGGAACAATTACAAGCTACATTCGACAAATTGCTGAGAGAAACGAATAGTACGTTTCATCGCTATATGTATGACCGCATCAATTGGAATGCTCGTATGATTGGATTGATGGGACCAAGAGGTGTTGGTAAAACAACTTTGGTGCTTCAGCATATCAAAGAACAACTACCAAGAAAAGACTCTCTCTATGTACAGGCAGAAGATTTTTATTTTGCCAGTCACAGACTCACCGAACTGGCAGATTCATTTGCAAAGATGGGAGGAAAGTATCTTTTCATTGATGAAATCCATAAATACAAGGATTGGGCAAGGGAGTTGAAATTAATATATGATTATCATTCTGAACTCCATGTAATGTTTACAGGGTCATCTGTTCTCGACATAGCAAAGGGGGCTTTTGACCTGAGCCGTCGTGCACTCATGTACGAGATCCAAGGACTCTCGTATCGTGAATATCTTGAACTCTTTCATGGAATACACTTCCCTGTTTGTACGTTAGAACAACTCATGCAACAGGAAGTCGATATACCTAATGGTTTCTTGCCTATAGAACATTTCGCTGACTATCTGCAACGGGGATATTATCCTTTTTCTGATGGCGACATCAGAATGTATATTCAGCAAGTAGTCAATGCAACGATAGAAACCGATATTCCACAATATGCAGACCTTACGGTTTCAACAGCAAGAAAGCTCAAAAGACTACTTGCCATCATCGCTCAAAGTGCGCCATTCAAGCCTAACATGAGCCAGATAGGAGGTCAACTTGAAGTTTCAAGAAACAATATAGCCGACCTTTGCGCCTACTTGGAGAAAGCTGGACTTATCGGGCAACTCCGCACTTCAACAGGTGGCATACAGGGATTAGGTAAGGTGGATAAGATTTATCTGGATAATCCAACACTCATTTATACCCTTGCAGGAAAGAATGTTGAGATAGGAACAGTCAGAGAAACTTTCTTCTTCAATCAGACACGCTCTCTCATGCCTGTAACAGTATCCCCCATATCAGATTTTCTGATTGACGGGAAATATACATTCGAGGTTGGCGGAAAGAAGAAAAAGCAAAATCAGTTGCAGAACATAGAAAATGGATATGTGGTAAAGGACGATATAGAGTCCGGTTATGGCAACATCATTCCGTTATGGATGTTTGGCATGCTCTATTGATAGGCAACTGAAGTCTTGCAAGTATCTATCAAACTGACAATCAGCAAGAATGAGACTTCTCGGTTTTAGTTCCGAGAAGTCTCATTTAATATTCTATTTCAGAATCACCTTCTTGCCATTATGGATATAGATACCCTTGGTTGGATTATCTACCCGCTGACCCTGAAGCGTGTACCAGCCGGAGTTCTGTTTGGTCTCCTGACCGCTGGTATTCTCAGCGCCCTCAACCTGATCGATACCCGTAGTGCCATCGTTCCAACCGCCATCGATGCTTATTGAACGGGAAGCACTGGCCATGCTGATCTTCAGATGACCTACCACTACCTCAAGCCATGAACCACTGCCACCCCAACTGTTTGCCACAGGAGTGAAGCGGAAGTGATAGTAACCCGTGCGGGAAGCATTGAACCATACCTGACCACTGTTGCTGCCATAAGTGTTTGCACTGGTATTCTTGTTCACATTCTTGGTACACTGAATAATCTGAGAACCCAATACGTTGTTGTTCTGGTCGAGAACCTCGCACTTCAGATAAGGAGAACCCGACCACGCCACAGCATTATAGGAGAACACATAGCTGCCCTGCTTCAATGAGAAGCCGTAGCCCCAAGTAGAACCAAACTCTGCGTAGCCTTCCTTGCTGGCATCGCTCTGACGGATGTAAAGACCCGTAGAAAAATCACCACCGGCAAACTGGAAGATACGTGGACCGCTGCCAGCTGCACCAGCCGCTTTCTGCTCTCCGGCATCAACAATCTTCCATCCGGCAGGAACCTGTCCCACGGCATTCAGTGCCAACGGATTGCCCTTGAAGTAAAGAGCCACATTGCCTACCAAAGCCTCAACCCAGGCACCGCCTGTGCCCTTGGCATCTGCCACTGGGGTGAAACGTACACGGTAGTTGCCCTTGATCATGGAATAGAACGAGAGAGAAACCCTGGTGGTACCCGAGAGATAAGCCCCCATATTGCCATTGGCATTGCCATTTGCCTTGACGATGGTAGAAGCAAGAACAGCATTCTGAGGGTCGAACACCTCTATCTTCATATATGGAGCACCCTTCCAGGCTGCCACATTGCAGGTCAGTTCATACTCGCCAAATACCAGAGGCAGGGTATAGCCGTTAGCATTGCCATATTCAATATAGCCAGCCTTATCGGCAGAAACACTTCTCACATAGAAAGCATTCTGGAAGTCACCAGAGAAATTCATGATGCGTGGACCCATAGACTTATTGCCGGCATAAACCTGGTTGCCATTATCTGCTACAGTCCAGCCTGAAGGAACGAATCCACTGCCATTGCCCCACGACTTGATGAGGTTCTCACCCTGGGTACCAGTAGAAGGCTGAGTATTCTGGTTAGAAGAAGACGTGCCAGCAGACTTATGAGCATAGTCTTTCTTGGAATACTCGTAATACCAGTAGAAACAGGTCTGACCGCATGCCTCAGGGTTAGCCTCCAATCCAGCCTTGATATTACCGGTCTTCAGGAAGTTGTCGATATCGAGATAATCGTCAGTACTGGTCAGCGTCATGCTGATGTTTCCGAAATGATCCATCACTTTTTTCCAGGCATTACCCCATTTGCTGGTAGTAGCAGTTCCCCATGAACCCAGGTTGCTGGCCACCCACTGTCCAAACTCGTTATACTTACCAGTGCCTGGCTTCTCCGGACTCCAGTCTATCTCAGAAACAAGAATCGGTTTATTCTTTACCACAGGCACCTGCTTCTGGAAATTATAGATGAAAGCATTGGAATCATAGTTGGTATCACTTGCCCCATACCATCCCGGATACACATGCACGGCATAACCGAAGTTGCTGTCGGAAACAGGATAAGAGGCATAATTCTCATACTGGCTCTGATAGCCCGTGCCAGGAATCCAGATAATACCCTTGAAGCCATTCTTGCGAATCACATCAACCACTGGCTGGAAATAATCTCGCATGGCTGTGGCAGAACTCTGACCATACCTATTATATATATGAACAGGCTCGTTGGCAAGTTCCAACGATACGATGCCAGAATTATTCTTCACCCAACTGTTGCTGGAAACGATGCTCCACACCGTCTTAAGATAATTCTGATAAGCATCGCCTACCTTCAAATCCTTAGGACATACGCCTGGAGGACGAATCACCACATACAAGCCATGATTGATGGCTTTCTGCGCAATAGGCAGATAGAGCGCATCGAGATACTTCTGCAAACGGGCAGCACTGAAACGTGATATATTAGCCTCGCCTGTCTCAGAACCTGTTGACTGCTTGTTGGGATCATTGGTCCAGCCTGGTTCGAGATGAAGACGGAAGATATTACAATAAGTGCCTTTAGCAGGATTTTGGAGTGCTCCGAAAATCTTGTCGTAATAGCTAATGCATGGCTGAATATTGTTATCAGTACAAGTATTACCCCAACGGTATTTGTTGAAGTAAGGACTCGGTGTATCCATCACACCATGCAAAACCACTTTGTTGCCATAGGCATCATTCAACTGATTGCCATTCACATGGAGCGGTGCAACCACTCCAAACTGGGCGAACAGACATGACGGTAGCAACGTAGCCGCCAATATCGCCAAGAATTTCTTTTTCATTTGTTTTTAGGTTAAGATATAATAGTTATAATTGTTATGATGCCGATGATTTTCACCGGCTTTTTTCTTATTATAGTTAAGACGCCGTAAAGGTAGCGATTTATTCGATTTATTACTTTACTCAACTTTCGCAAGCTGAAAAAGCCCCTCAGTCCCCACTTTTGTGGGGAAGATGAAAAAAAATCTTGTTGTTTTGTTGTTTAGTTGTTTGGTTGTCAGGTGTTGTATGTAGATTTGGCTGGAAGCCAATACCGAGCGTAGCGAGAGTAACCCGGGACGAAGTCTCGGGGTTAAGGACAAGAAGGAAGGAGCTGTCTGGAAGACAGTACCTTATTGATAATGCGCTTAGTCATTTCGATGTCTTTGTATGTTTCGGTACTGTCTTCCAGACAGTCGTCCCTCTCTGCTTCATACATCCCGAGACTTCGTCCCGGGTTACTCTCGCTGCGCTCGGTATTGTCTTCCAGACAAATCTTATTGTGTAGTTGTGTAGTGTTTTGTTGGCAGTATTGGCAATCAACAAAACAACAAGACAACAAAACGATTTATTGCAGATTGTCTGTCAGATAGATACCTGCGGAATTTTAGTCATTAATTGTTGGTTGTCTGAAATACCGTTTGGAAACTGTCACTATTGAAATAGGACATCCAGTTTCTTCAAGTCCTTGTCAGCCGAACTGCTGCCGTAATAGACCTCATACTTTCCTGCCTTGGCACGGATGGTATTGGTTGATGCATCGAAGAGTTCGAAGTTACTGCTATCCAGCGTAATGACAGCCTCTGCTGTCTTTCCTGCCTTCACCTCCACTCTCTCGAAAGCCTTCAAGGTCTTCAGTGGTCCATCGGTATCGGAAGGGTCCTTCACATACACCTGCACCACCTCTGTGCCATCCATCTTTCCCACATTGCTTACCGGTACCTTCAGCGTGATCTTCTCACCCTTCTTCAGGGTAGAGCTGGAAAGCGTAGCATCGCCTATACGGAAAGAAGTGTAGCTTAAGCCATAACCGAATGGGAAGAGCGCATCGTTCATATAACGATAGGTTCTGCCCTTCATGCTGTAATCCTTGAAATCAGGCAACTGCTCTGAATTCCTATAGAACGTAATAGGCAACTTGCCGGCAGGATTATACTCTCCGAAGAGTACACGAGCCACAGCCTCACCACCTTCCTGACCAGGATACCAGGCCTGGAGAATGGCATCGCAGCTCTCCGTCTCTGGAGTCAAGGCGATAGCCGAACCCGAACAGTTGACAAAGACCACCTTTTTGCCAGCCTCCTTCAAAGCCTTCAGGAAATTGCGCTGAACCTTCGGCAATTCGATGTTGGTGCGGTCACCACCCTTGAAGCCAGGAATCTCGACAGGCATTTCCTCTCCTTCCAACTGTGGAGAGATACCACCCACGAAGACCACCGTCTCGCAATCCTTCAACTGATTGAGCGAAGCCTGATAGTCGATAGGATTCTCATGGCCGATATTGAACTTAATGTCCGCATTATAATTAGGCATCTCGTGATAACGGATCTCTATCTTATACTCCTTGCCCTTCTCGGCTTGGAACTCGATACGACTCTCGGTGGTGCGCCAGATGGAATGCTCCGCCTTCTTCTCACCATTCAGATAGACCTCATAGTGACCGCAACCAGCCACATCGAGCAACACCTTGTCTGTCTGCTCAGGACGGAACACGGCTTCATATTTCGCTGAGAAGCCCACCAGCTTCACATTAGGAGCGAAGGAGTGCTGACCATAGGTCGTCACCTGCACAGGATTCTTCTCCTGGGTGATGGCAACAGGCTTGCCTTCCATATTGCGGTTGTTCCAGAAAGTGCCCTTAAAACCCATCTTGCCATCCATGCTGCACTGGTCGAAGTAAGAGTCCAGAGTCTGGTCGTTCACCAGGTCGCACCCATTAAAGGTGACGACCTGGTTTTTCTTCAAACGACTCATGATACCATCCAGGATGGTAATCGTCTGTCGGGGAGTACCATTATAGTTTCCCCACATCATCGGTTCGTTATCCAGATTTGGTCCGATGAGAGCAATCTTCTTTACCTTTTTATTTAGTGGCAATACCTTATTCTTGTTTTGGAGCAGCGTCATGGTCTGCAGAGCCATATCGAGTGAAAGCTGGCGATGCGCCTTGCTGCAAAGCACCGACACCGGAATCTTTGACCATGATACTATCTTGTTGTCATCCATCTCACCCAAGTCGAAGCGACCTTCGAGCAGACGGATCACATGCTTGTCAACTTCTTCTTCTGTCAAGGCACCATACTTCACTGCCTCAGGCACTGACTTATATACATAATTATATCCACACTCCACATCCGTACCAGCCAGCACGCCCTTGGCAGCCGCATTTCTGGCATTGCTCGAAACCTTATGGCTGGACCAGAAATCGGAGACAGCGCCACAGTCAGAGACCACCAGATACTTGAATCCCCACTCATCTCTCAATATCTGCTGGAGCAATCGGGTGTTGCCGCAGCATGGTTCATCATCCCAACGCTGATAGGCACACATCACCTCGCGCACTTTGGCATCCTGCACCAGTGATTTGAAGGCAGGCATATAAGTTTCCCAAAGGTCGCGCGGTGTAACATCGGTAATATTGTCTGTATGGCGAGCCCATTCCGGTCCGCTATGGATTGCATAGTGCTTGGCACAAGCCAAGAGTTTGCGGTATTTCGTATCTTCAGGTCCCTGCAATCCGCGCACCACGGCGCATCCCATCCTACTGGTAAGATAAGGATCCTCACCATAGGTCTCCTGTCCACGTCCCCAGCGAGGATCACGGAAGATATTCACGTTTGGAGTCCAGACAGATAAAGCATGGAAACGCGTTACTTCCCCACCCTTCTGCTGCAGTTCATTCCATTTGGCACGCATCTCATCTGATGTAGCATCAAATACTCTATACACCATTCTGTCATTGAACGATGCTGCCATTCCGATAGGTTCCGGGAAGACGGTTACATCTCCCATATTCGCCACACCATGCAGCGCCTCGCTCCACCACTGGAATCTCTTGATTCCCAATCGTGGAATAGCAGGCGAATCATCCAGCATCAGAGAAGCTTTCTCTTCCAATGTGAGACGGGCACATAAATCTACCGCTCTCTCATGAGCCGAGAGGGATGCATCCTGATAAGGCAACTGCTGAGCTGAAGCTTTTCCGGAGAACATAGTCAGCGCAAAAAACATCAAGGCTGCGTATATGAAACTCTTGTTCATTTAGTAATTACTTTTAGCTATGAGAATAATAAATTGGTTCGTGCTGCAAAAGTAAGCAAAAAATCAGAATTTCACTTTTTCATATGTTTCAAATACTTTGCTAATAATACCATATTTATTACCACATGGTAACATTCAGTCATGTAACTGCCTGATTTTCAATAACCGTATTTTTATAAATTAAGATTTGGACGTAGCATGGATTTTCTCATGCTTCTTCCATTAACGGGCAATACATGGTTGCGCTGACTGCACAATATAACAGCATTATGAGGTGGGGAAAACTGCATTTGGGGTCGTCTGAAACTATGGCGTATATAGAGTGCAGTGTAACGTAAAATCAGTTAAAGTCAAGGGGTCGGAAAAAGGCTTTTGCAATATCTATGCTATTGGGTTGTAAAAGCATAGTTATTGCAAGGTAAAAGCATAGATATTGCAAGGTAAAAGCATAGCTATTGCAAACCGCCATCATTTTTAATAATTCATAATGCATAATTCATAATGCATAATTCATAATGCATAATTCATAATGCATAATTCATAATGCATAATTCATAATGCATAATGCATAATGCTTAACCACTAACCGACAAGATTTGTCTGGAAGACAGCGGTTGGCCATGAGGGAAAAGGCTTCGCGATTTCACCAGAACAAGAACAATCCCATTCGATTGTTGTTTTGTCAATAAAAGACATCTGTTTTGCTACATATAGATTACAAAAACGACAATTATTATATACAAATGTCGCATTTTCTCGACAAATGTTTGCATTACGAATGTTAATTATTACTTTTGTTGCGCATATTAACACAAATTCATGTTTTTTAAAATCTTTAACCATTATGAAACGAATCTTATTATTCCTGATTGCAGCATTGATGTATTCAATGAATGCATTTACACAAACGACAAGTCAATTATCTTCTGACAATCGAGGTATAGATATTGTGTCTTGTTACATAGGATTAGATGATCCTAAACATCATGGATATTTGTTTATCGTAAAAGACCAATATAATCACGAGTGTTTCGGAGGTTACAATTCACCTATCATAGTAGAAGAAAAAGTAGTGTGTAAAGATGTTAAAATATATAAAAACACGTTGACACAGAATGACCTTGCGAATCATAATTACGAAGAAATAAAGGACGATACTATTCATGTAATGGTCAAACGATATATTACCATGATCACATGCAAATGGATAGGTCGCGATTATAGTTCTGCAAATGATGAATTGAAAGCATTCTACTATTATGCTAAAGGCTATCTAAATGCACAGTATGGAGTAAATATCTATTATGTATTAGACTTTAGTGAGAAATGAACAGAATAATAACAATATTGATAGCGTTGGTTTCTTTCCAGATAAGCCATGCCCAAATATATAGCGGTGAGATGGAGAATGCTGGTCTTATTATAGGTATTCAACGGAATCATGTCTATCTATGTGGAAGAGTGGTAACCATAAACAGTGAAACCAATGATACTTCAGTTGTCACAAATGCCTCAATCAAGTTATTATCATCAAAAGATTCTATCAAACTTACTGAGACGATTTCAAATCCTTATGGATCATTTGATTTGTTTACTAATCTCAACAAAACTTATAAGAAGCTGCTGGTGAAGGTGTCTGCAATAGGCATGCAAGACACCATATTGGTATTTGATCCAAATGCCAAAGTAAAGGATAAAGAAATGCAGGGGTACAAGGATTTCGGCGCTATCGTGCTCAAGGAAAAGACCCTCTCGCTGGAAGAACTGAAAGTGGTGGGCGAACTGAAGAAGATGTTCTTGAAGGGCGATACGTTGATATATAACACCGATGCCTTCAAGATGCCGTCAGGAAGTGTGCTCCTGGAGCTGGTGAGACGACTGCCGGGAATACACTTCAATGAATATGGAATGATGCTGTATGGCGACAAGATCATATCGGAAATAAAGCTGAACGGGCAGAGCTTCTTTCAAGGCAACATGTCTGTAGCACTCAACAATATGCCTACCCAGGAGCTGGAGCAGCTCAAGATATATGACACCGTCAACAGCCAGGACTCCATCAATGGCAGTTTCCGCAAGACCACCGTGATGGACATGAAGACGAAGCGCGACATTTCCAAGATTCTCTTTGCCAACATTGCCGCAGGAACGGCAAACAAATGGGGAAAATATATCCTCAACGGCGATGCCAATATCCACCTCTCGCCGACGAGTGAATACTCCGTGTCCACCACCATCAGCAGCCTCCCTACCGACATCCCCGTGTCCAGGGCCATCGGCCTGTCGATGGATCAGGTGAGTGCGGTGAGCAATAACGATACGAGGAAGAATGTCAGCATAAGCGTAAAGGAGAATCTGGGAAAGAAATGGAACCTCATCAGCCAGGCTTCCCACGACCATGACGACTTCGTGAGCATCAGGTCATCAGCCGATGAGCTGTATCTTGCAGACAACAGCATCTTCAATCTGAATGACAGGCACGAATCAAGAAAGAGCAATGACAACAAGGCTGACTTCCGCCTGAACAAGTCGTCCGGCAAGATGATGGTGTCCATATCTGGAAACGTATCCCGAAGCACCTCCACCTCTTCCAGTGAGACCACCTCAATGTCGTTCACGGAAAACCCTTTCATAGGAGACATGTCCACGGATTTCTCCAATATCGACATGGCCAACATCAAGAACAGGAACAGGAGCGAGGGCATCTCGCATAGCGACAGAAAGTCTGCGAGGGCAGGCCTCAACATCTCAAATGCTGGCTTCGAACCGTCAAAACCTGTGCTGTCAGGCCGTATCTCCTTCTCTGTAGATGAGAATGAGAGCAGTTCATTGTCATCAAACGACGTGAAATATTACGACAACGGCGGGATGGCAAGCAATGAAACCAGAAACCAATGGCTTGACAATCCGTCCAGAAACATCTCGTTCGACACGGGTCTGTCATTCTCATATAGAAACAAGTTTGTATTCATCACTGCGATTTATAAGCTCAGATACAGCGAAACGGACAATGAGCGCAATGTGTTCCAGATAGACGGCACCTCGATGTCCGTCGGACAATTCCAGTATTCTGACTTCCTCCACCATGAATGTGACGACCTCTACCGTGATTCGAAACTCAAGACCTTCAATCAAGACATCACTTCCAGAATAAGTCTTAGTGATCTGATAGGAAAAGGATGGGGAGCCTCCGTCAATTTCTCGCTCATACCGGAACATGTCAATGCCAATACGGCATTCAAGCGCAAGGACAATCTGGACAAGTCCTACGACTTCTTCAACTGGGCTATAGGCACACTTATCTCCAAGCGCATGAACAAGACCAGCATCGGCTTGGGCTACAACGCTTCCACGCAATCGCCGGATATATACCAGCTCCTGCCTATCACCGACAATGCCAACCCCCTCTTCGTCACCAAAGGTAATCCTGACCTTCGCAACAGGCAGACGCACAGTGCCAGCCTTAACATAAGGAGAAAGTTCTTCAACGTGGGTGTCAACTACTCCAAAAGCGTAAGGAACATCAGCGAGAAGACCACCTACAATGAGGAAACAGGAGCGAGGGAAAGGATGCTCGTCAATATAAAAGGTGGATGGGACTGGGGCGCAAACATCACCGACACCTACTCCTACAGGGGCTTTTCCGTAAAGGGCGATGCCTCTTATCGCCATGGTGTCGCACCGTATATCATTTCCTATGGTGAAAGTGACATGACAGAAACCACGCGTTCCGACTTCATCAACGCCAGAATGTCGTTCAGATATGGCAATGAGAAATGGGATGCCAGCGCAATGGTCGGGGCAAACTGGATGCACAATGAGAGTGACCGGGCAGATGCACGCTACTCTCAGTCAGTGTCCGATTACGTACTCAAACTCTATCTCAAGCATTATCTCAACAAGCATTGGGACGTTGGAGGAGGGTATTCCAACAATTGGAGACATGGCAGTTCGCTCTCCACGGCAAACGGTTCTGACGGTAGTCTCAACTTCTGCATGAGGTTCCGCTTCCTGAAAGACCTGCGTGGTTCCCTCACCCTGAATGCCTTCGACGTGCTCGGAAAGCAGCGAAACGTGGTCTTCTCTTCCAATGCCACGGGCAACAGGATGACTACAAACGACAGCATGACCCGCTATGTCCTTCTCACCTTCGCTTACAAGATGCCACGGTTATGGTAAGTTTCGCAAGTATCTATCAAGCTGACAATCAGCAATAAATATCAATAAATAAAAATATAAAAAAGGTTGTCGGTCGTTGGTTGTTGGTTGTTGGTAGTATAGTGCAAACTAACCTAAAACCGACAACCTATAACCGGTAACCATTTTATCCATTGATGTTTTAATCTTCCCCCTTTTTATAATTCATGATTCATAATTTATAATGCACAATGCATAATGCAATACAACAAAACCACAAAATCTGTCTGGAAGATAATACCTTATAATAATGCACTTCATTGCAAAACTTTCTTAAATTATCGTCCCAGTTCTTTGAGGTATCGAAAATAATACCTATTTTTGCATAAAAAGAAGATTATGCCAGAGATATTCAGATTTTTTGGATTTTCGTTTTTCTTTTACAGTAAAGAGCACGAACCGCCTCATGTTCACGTCGAAGGAGCATCGGGCGCTGCTATATTTGATTGGGATGGAGAGAAATTCATTCTGAGAGAAAAGTATAAAATCAAGAGTAATGACTTGAAACGTATAACAAGTGTCATTGAAGAAAATGCTGACATCATTTTGAAGAGATGGCAATCATATTTTGGAAAGGAGGCAAGCGATGAAGATTATAAAGATTTGGTTTAAGGGCGATTATCTGTATGGTGAAGACGAAAGCGGCAAGACTTATCGACAGTCTTTGCTGTGGTATAAAAACTTGCGGAAGGCAACTGATGAAGAACGCGGGAATTACACATTCGGATATGATGGCATTCATTGGAGAAATCTGGATGAAGATGTAAGCTTTGAGAGTTTTGCATATGAAGATGCGGAACCTTCCAAACTGCAACGCTTCTTTCTCTCGCATCCAGAAATCAATGTCTCCGAGTTTGCCAAACTCATCAACATCAACCCTTCACTTCTCCGCAATTACATCAATGGCTTCAAGAAACCATCGGAAGAACGTGAACAAATGATTTTTCAGAAAATCCACAATATAGGAAAGGAATATATGGCGTTGGTATAAGATTCACCATATACCATATAAAGCATAAAGCCAGATGAAAGCAATGGATTCCGTTGCTATCATCTGGCTTTATTGTAGAATAAACATCAAAGCGTTTGCGGAATATAACAATGAAAAAAATCGAGTAGGAGGAAAACGAAGTAGTTTTTCTCCTACTTTCGTTTTCCGACCTCTCACACCACCGTACGTGCG
>CAKQPF010000064.1 GCA_934256705.1 uncultured Prevotella sp. | reverse complement strand
CTGTAAATCAGTGATATTACATCACCTTACTATCCTTTCATTTCCGATGGTTAGACCCGCTTGGGATAATTGGTGGGCTTTCTCGGCGTTGGCGAGGTCCTCCGGAGTGTCGATGCCGATGGTTTCAATGTCGGTGGTGCCCACTTTTATCTTGTAACCGTTCTGAAGCCAGCGCAGCTGCTCAAGGCTTTCGGCAATCTCAAGCGAAGATTGAGGTAGGGAAGTGACCTCGCGAAGCACCTCACGACGGTAGGCATAAAGACCGATGTGCTTGAGATAAGGGTAGGCGAGAGGCCATTCCTTAGTCTCCTTACCGCGGATGAAAGGAATGACGGAACGGCTGAAATACATGGCGAAGCTCCTGTTGTCGAGGATAATCTTTGGAGAGTTGGCGTTGCTTATCACGTCGATGTCGCTCTTGAAAGGGATGCCAAGCGTAGCGATTTGAGTGTCAGCATCATCGAAGCAACGGCATACCTCCTCAATCTGGCTCTTCTGTATGAACGGTTCGTCGCCCTGGATGTTGATTATAACGTCGTAGTCGCCACCGATTTTCTCTATGGCTTCCTCGATTCTGTCTGTGCCGCTCTTGTGGTTTGTGGAAGTCATTACCACGTTTCCGCCCCATGATTTCACATGATTGAAGATGCGTTCATCATCGGTAGCCACATAAGCGGCTTCGAGGCATTCAGTCACTTTTTCGTAAACACGCTGTATTACCGTCTTACCTCCGAGGACAGCAAGAGGTTTTCCCGGAAAGCGGGTAGAGGCATAGCGGGCTGGGATAATTCCTATGAATTTCATTGGATGTTGTTTTGTTGTTTAGTTGTTTTGTTGATTGGTTGTTTTGTTGATTGTGTTGCTGTTGCGTAGCCTTGATTATAAAGGCTGTCAGCATATCGTCAAAACGACCAATTAAGTATTTCCACGGCAAAGGTAGTAAAATAATGGGTAATGGAATATTCTGTGTCATAAAATGTTTTTAATTTTTAAAATATCGCTTATTTTCTTGTCAGTATCATATTTTCTTAGTAAATTTGTAACGAATTTGAAAAATAAGTATTAGCGTGAAAAAAGTATTAACTATCATATTGCTTGGAATGTCGCTAAACCTTTCCGCCCAAAAGGTTACGCTCGGATCTTGTGTCACGCATGAAGGTGCTGACTATCGAGGCGAGATGGTGGCAGGCAAACCAAACGGCAAGGGCTTTGCAAAATTCAAGAATGGAGATACCTTTGAAGGCGAATATGTCAAGGGAAAGCGACAGGGCTTCGGCGTCTATCAGTTTTCGGACGGAGAGAAGTATGAAGGCCAGTGGTTCCAAGACCAGCAGCACGGCAAGGGTATCTATTATTTTGCCAACAACAACCGCTATGACGGACTTTGGTTTCGTGACTATCAGCAGGGGCGCGGAACGATGTATTACTACAATGGCGACAAGTATGAAGGCGACTGGCAGCAGGACAAGCGTCATGGAAAAGGAAAATATACCTATTCCGGCGGTGCTTTCTACAACGGTGAATGGCAGGATGACATGAAGAATGGCAAGGGATTCTTCGACTGGAACGACGGAACGACCTACGACGGACAGTGGGTGGCCAACCAGCGTTCAGGCAAAGGAGAGTTCAAATACGCTTCCGGTGACATGTATATCGGTCAGTGGCGCAATGACATCCAGGATGGTCGAGGCATATATAAATTCCATAATGGAGACGTATATGAAGGCGACTACGTGCAGGGAGAGCGCACAGGCGAAGGAGTGTTCAAGTGTGCTAACGGAGATAAGTATGTAGGTCATTTTGTGGATGGTGACAAAGATGGCCAAGGCACTTACACATGGCGCAATGGCGATACATACACGGGGCATTGGAAGTCAGACAAAGCGAATGGAAAAGGAAAGATAGTTCGCAAGAATGGCGACATCTTTGACGGCACATTCCGTAATGGCAACCTTGACGGCGAGATAATAATCCATTATGCCGACGGCTCAAAATTCCGTGGCATCTATAAGAACGGCAAACGAAACGGCAAGGCAATAGAAGAAACAAAGGACGGAACACGCTTTGAAGGAACCTATAAGGATGACCTTCGCGATGGAAACTTTGTGGAAAAAGACCGTAATGGCAATGTCACTGCCACGGGAATGTATGTCCAGGGCATGCGTGAGGCAAAATGATAGTTGCTCGATATAGCTTCTGTGATGCTGTGTTCGTCGCACTTCCCCTTTGCTTTGGCATTAAGAAAAAAGAAAACAACAACTCATAAAATACAGCTTAGACTATGGTAATAGACACAATTGAAAACCTCAAGAACTACGTAGGAATGAATCCCCTCTTTGCAGAGGTGGTAAAGTATATAGCAGAGCATGACCTCGCTGCAATGGAAGAAGGCAAACATTACATCCAGGACAAAGACCTTTTCGTCAATATCACGACCGCTAAAGGCAAGACACCTGATGAGGCTGTGATGGAGACACACGTCAATATGATTGACATCCAGATACCTCTCGACGAGGAGGAGACCTATGGTTACCTCCCTCTCGAAGACCTTCCAGAGGCAGAGTACAATGCAGAAAAGGACATTACGAAGTATCCGGGCGTGCCAGGGTCAAGCTATGTCACCTGTCGTCCAGGCATGATGGCAATATTCTTCCCGCAGGATGGCCATGCACCATGTATCTGTGCAGCGCCACAGGTGAAGAAGGCTATCTTCAAAGTGAAAGTTTGCTAACGTCATAAAACACTGCTATTATGGTGGAAAAAAAGAAAACTGCAAAGTCAGCAAAGGCTCGCAAGACGGTCAAGAAGGCACCACGACATATAGGCATCGTGGCTGCAGACCCATGGCTTGAGCCTTATGAAAATGCGATTCGCGGTCGTCATGACCATGCTTTGTGGATGATAAATCATCTCACAAACAATGGTAAGATGACGTTGTCAGACTTTGCCAACGGTCATGAATACTACGGACTTCACCGTGACGACAAAGGCAGGTGGGTGTTCCGTGAGTGGGCTCCTAACGCTACAGAGATCTATCTCATAGGAGATTTCAACGGTTGGAAGGAAGAAAAGAAATTTGCAGCCAAGCGAATAAAGAATTCTGACAGTTGGGAACTGAAACTTCCTGCAAAGGCTATGCAGCATGGACAGCTCTATAAGATGTCAGTCCACTGGGATGGAGGACAGGGAGAGCGCATTCCTGCATGGTGCCGACGTGTCGTGCAGGATGAAGAGACCAAGGTGTTCTCTGCACAGGTGTGGGCTCCTGAGCATGAATATGTATGGAAGAAGAAGACTTTCAAGCCGACAGTCTCTCCACTTCTGATCTATGAAGCTCATGTGGGCATGGCTCAGGATGCGGAGAAAGTGGGCAGTTATACTGAGTTCAAGGACAATGTGCTGCCTCGTATCATTGAGGATGGATATAACTGCATACAGTTGATGGCGGTGCAGGAGCATCCATACTATGGTTCGTTCGGCTATCATGTGAGCAATTTCTTTGCCCCCTCAAGCAGATTCGGCACACCGGAAGAACTGAAAGCCCTCATAGATGAGGCTCATAAGCATGGCATTGCAGTCATAATGGACCTCGTTCATTCACATGCCGTGAAGAATGAGAATGAAGGACTGGGCAATCTCTGTGGCGATCCAAACCAGTATTTCTATCCGGGAGCACGTCGTGAGCATAATCAGTGGGACTCTCTCTGCTTCGATTATGGCAAGGATCAGGTGATGCATTTCCTGCTTTCCAACTGCAAATACTGGCTTACCGAGTTCCATTTCGATGGTTTCCGCTATGATGGAGTGACCTCAATGCTGTATTATAACCATGGCCTTGGACAGGATTTCTGCGGATATGGCGATTATTTCAATGGTGGAGAGGATGATAATGCGATGTGCTATCTCGCACTTTCCAATATCCTTGTGCATCAAGTGAACAAGAATGCCATCACCATAGCAGAGGAAATGTCCGGAATGCCAGGACTTGCGGCTAAGTTTGATGATGGCGGAATGGGCTTCGACTATCGCCTTGCAATGGGAATCCCTGATTACTGGATCAAGATGATCAAGGAGAAGAAGGACGAGGACTGGGGTGCATTCGACATATTCTGGAAGCTGACAGACCGCAGAAAGGACGAGAAGACCATCTCATATGCTGAGTCGCACGACCAGGCTCTCGTGGGCGACAAGACCATTATCTTCCGTCTTATCGACTCGGATATGTACTGGCATTTCAAGAAAGGTGACGAGAATGACGTGGCACATCGTGGCATAGCGCTGCATAAGATGATACGTCTCGTGACAGCCTCTACCATGAATGGCGGCTATCTCAACTTTATGGGCAATGAGTTCGGACATCCTGAATGGATAGACTTCCCTCGTGAAGGAAACGGCTGGAGCCATAAATATGCTCGCAGACAGTGGAATCTGGTGGATAATAAGGAGTTGTGCTATCACTATCTCGGTGACTTTGACCGCGCGATGCTCAATGTAATCAAGAGTGAGAAGAACTTCAACAAGACTCCAGTGCAGGAAATCTGGCATAATGACGGAGACCAAGTGCTCGCATTCTCTCGCGGTGACCTTATCTTCGTGTTCAATTTCTCGCCAAACCGTTCCTATACGGACTACGGATTCCTTGTACCTACCGGTTCGTACAGCGTTGTGCTCAATACAGATGCGAAGGAATTTGGAGGAAATGGTCTCTCTGATGACTCCATGACTCATCTCACCACCTACGACGAACTCTATGTCAAGGACAAGAAAGAGTGGCTCAAACTCTATATCCCGGCACGTTCAGCGGTGGTGCTTCGCAAAAACTAATTAGTTTATAATCAATGTCATCAAATGCCAAGAGTAGCACCGCTGTCATAATGACAGCGTGTGCTATTGCTTTTATGATCTTCGTGTTTTGCTACCTGTATTTCCTGCAGGCAGATATACTTGCGCTCTCGCAGTTTGCATGGTCGGATGGACAGACGCATTATAATAGGTTGGTGGGTGCAGTCCTGCTGACAATAGTGTTCTTTCTCATCCATCTTGCAGTGACATCCCTTACGGATTTCCCTAAACGGGTGCGGAGCCTTACGTTCTTCCCCTCCCTTGTCCTGCTCGGAGCCTTGACGAGCGGACGGCTGGAACCGAACGGAAGGGTGACGGTAGGATGGGAATCCTTATTGACTGTCGTATTGCTTCTGGCATTTGTCGTCGTGGCAAGACAGCTCAACAGGTATCGTCCTTATGAGTCGCCGCTTGATAGTACGTCGATTTTATCGCAGGCATCATGGATGAATATGGGCATTATGGTGGTAATGTTCTGTCTATGTTGTGCAATGGGCAATACTGACAGGTTGCTTCATAACCGTCTGAAGATGGAGAGGTACGTGTCACATCGGCAATATAGCAAGGCTTTGCTCGTAGCGGAAAAGGACTGGGAGACCGACTCTGTGATGACAATGATGAGGGCTTACTCCCTGTCCAAGAAAGGAAAACTCGGGGAAGAGTTGTTCGCTTATCCGCTTCGTGGCAAATCGAGGGCGTTGCTTCCGGCCGTATCTCGTGCGAATAGGCTTACTTTCAGTCCCGACAGCGTGCTTTGGCAGCATCTCGGAGCAGCGCCGGGATTTAAGATAACCGATGTAAAAGACTTCTTCAAGTTGCTCCAGAAGAGGAAAAAGGCAAAGCAATCAGTCGATGATTACCTGCTTACAGCGTATCTTCTTGATGGAGACCTCCATTCTTTTGCCAGAGAAATAGGTTCGTATTACGACATGAGAACAGACGATGAGCGTAAGGCTGCACACGACATTCTGGAGAAAAAGCGCAAAGCTCTGGCCAGGAGAATAGGTGAAGAAGCGGCGAAAGACTCCGTCCGTGAGGTGCTTTTGACGCCTTCCGGCCATGCGAGAAAGCAGATGTCAGACCTCCCTAAGCATTATCGTGAAGCGCTTGTGCTTTATACCCACATACATGCACAACGTGTCCTGACTTATCATGACAATGTGCTTGATGCCGATTATGAGGACTTTCTGAGCGTATGCAGGGCTCAATATGCTTCCAAATCCGTTCGTAAAGCAGCTGTCCGTGATGCTTATTTCGGTACATATTGGTACTATTACGAAATGCTTGAAGCGAATTAGTCATCTGGAATTGTCAATATAATCCGGGTGCCAATTCAAGTAGGTGACGGTGAAAAAATAAATTGGTATGATTTGAGCCTCATATTTTTGAGATATTTTCTTCACTCGAAGAGGGAGTATAGCGGGCTATATGACCGATGAGAGGGAAGAAAATAGCCAAAAAGATGAGGTTGAGAACTAATTGATATGGTACATTTTTTTCACTCAAATCGTACCAAGTTGTTTTTTACCGTCACTAAATAAATGAAATATTTGCAAGTTTCGGAAAATAACCGTAACTTTGCAACCCTGATATAAGAAAAACATTATGGGAAATCGTGCGCTGAGGCTTGGGCAAATCCATCATCTCAGTTGTCATAAAATTCCCACCTATATATATAAATAAGGTATATGATAAAGAAGAAACGTTGGCATTGCATCCCTGGAGAACCGCTCACAGAGATGGACAAACAGGTGATGTATTGGGAAAACAAAGGAAAACTCGTGCCGACTCGTAATCTGATACTCACAGATGAACAGATAGAAGGCGTGCGTCGATCAGGTGTAGTCAATACAGGTGTGCTCGATGAAGTGGCACGTCAGATACATCCGGGTATGAATACCCAGGAGATAGACGACATCTGTATGCAGTATTGCAAAGACCATAACGCTATCCCTGCCTGTCTGAATTATGAAGGTTTCCCGAAATCAGTCTGCACCAGCATCAATGAAGTGGTGTGTCATGGCATTCCGAAGGAGTCTGACGTTCTGGAAGAAGGCGATATCGTCAATGTGGATTTCACCACAATCGTGGATGGATTCTATGCAGATGCTTCCCGTATGTTTATCGTCGGTGACAAGACCACACCGGAAAAGGAGCAACTTGTCCGTGTAGCAAAGGAATGTCTGGAGATAGGAATGGAGGCAGCCAAGCCTTATGGATTTGTTGGCGACATAGGTCATGCCATCAAAAAGCATTGCAAGAAATATCATTACGGCATAGTAACAGACCTCTGCGGACATGGAGTAGGACTCAAATTCCATGAGGAGCCAGAGGTATTGCATGACTCTTACCGTGGTACCGGAATGCTTCTCGTGCCTGGTATGGTGTTTACCATCGAGCCGATGATCAATATGGGCAGCCCGAAAGTATTCATTGATGCAGATGATGAATATGGATGGGAGGTAATCACTGAGGATGAATTGCCATCAGCACAGTGGGAGCATACCCTTGTCATGACAGAGCATGGCGTAGAGATATTGAGTTATTAAATCACGTTTTGTGCTAAACGGGGTTCAATGAATCCTCTTTGGCGTATATCGAAATAATCAGTGATGGGCAGCAGTACCATCAAAATCCAATGGACAACGATAAGTATATATTGGCAATAGAGAGTTCCTGTGACGATACTTCAGCCGCAGTCTTGCGAGGAAAAGTTCTTCTGAGCAATGTGACAGCTTCACAGAAAGTGCATGAGGCTTACGGTGGTGTCGTTCCCGAACTGGCAAGTCGCGCGCATCAGCAGAATGTAGTACCGGTTGTGGACCAGGCTTTGAAGCAGGCAGGCATAACGAAAGAGCAGTTGTCTGCTGTAGCTTTCACCCGTGGACCAGGACTTATGGGCTCTTTGCTCGTTGGTGTAAGTTTTGCAAAAGGCTTCGCCCGCTCTCTCGGCATCCCGATGATAGATGTCAATCACCTGCAAGGACACGTGATGGCGCATTTCATCAAGGAAAGTGATGACGACAATTCTGCACCGCCATTCCCATTCCTTTGCCTTCTTGTTTCAGGAGGTAACTCCCAGATAGTGAAGGTGAATGCGTATAATGACATGGAGGTGCTTGGTCAGACTATAGACGATGCGGCAGGAGAAGCTATCGACAAATGTTCCAAAGTGATGGGACTTGGTTATCCAGGTGGACCTGTCATTGACCGTCTTGCCCGTCAGGGAGACCCGAAGGCATATCAGTTTGCAAAGCCTAATATCCCAGGCCTCGACTATTCCTTCTCTGGATTGAAGACCAGTTTCCTGTATTCTCTTCAGAAATGGGTGAAGGATGATCCAGACTTTGTGGAGCATCATAAGGAGGATATTGCAGCTTCGTTGGAGCGTACTATCGTCGATATATTGATGAAAAAACTGCGTCTTGCCGTCAAGCAGACAGGCATAAAGCATGTGGCGGTGGCAGGAGGAGTGTCAGCAAACAATGGTTTGCGCAATGCCTTCTATGACCATGCCAAGCGTTACGGCTGGACCATTTATATTCCTAAGTTCTCATATACCACAGACAATGCGGCAATGATAGGCGTTGTCGGTGCATATAAGTATGACAATAAAGAGTTCTGCGGCATAGATGTGCCGACATTCTCTAAGGTTACATTTCAATAAAACATAGAATGGAATTAGAAAACAAAGTCTTTAGTAAAGAGATATTATTCATGCTATACGAGTCTGGCAAGACACTCTCTACAGCAGAAAGTTGCACTTCCGGACGTGTAGCGGAGTCTATTACGCTTATGCCGGGTGCAAGCGCTTACTTCACAGGAGGTATCGTGGCTTACAGTGAGGAGGTGAAAAAGGATATTCTCGCTGTTCCGGAAGAGGTTATAGCAGAGAAAACCGTTGTCTCAGAGGAGGTTGCACTTCTCATGGCAAAGGGAGTCTGCGACCGACTCGGTACGGATTACGCTATTGCGACGACAGGTGTTGCTGGTCCTGGGGGCGGTACGGCAACCACGCCAGTAGGCACAATCTGGATTGCAGCAGGTTCAAAAGACAATATGCGCACCTTGAAACTTACAGAGGATCAGGGGCGTGACGTCAATGTGGCTCGTGCAACAAACCGTGCTCTCCAGCTTCTTCTTGAGGTGCTCCGTGAGGAACTGCCACAGCCGGACCTCTCGGAAGTGCCAGCTCCGGAGGCAAAGTGATAGCACTGGCATTGCGGCATTATGCCTTATGGAATGCGGAACGCTCAGTCTGTCAGTAGGCTGACGGCTTCTTCAGTTTCTTAAAAGTCCAAAAGTTCAATGAATTAGGGGTGATTATGCTCTAATTTGGTCCGTATAAAAAGAAAAAGCCTTAAAAAATATTAAAACGAACTCTTGAGAATGTATAGGACTTTGTAAATTGAAGAAAAATTAGTAATTTTGCAAACTGTTTGGAATAAGTATCAATTAACGATTACAAAAATTAAAGATAGCAATGTCTAAAGTTTGTCAGATTACAGGTAAGAAGGCTCAGATGGGAAACAATGTTTCTCACTCTAAGCATCGCACAAAGCGCAGCTTCGATGTCAACCTGTTCAGTAAGAAGTTCTTCTATGTAGAGGAGGACTGCTGGATTAGCCTTAAGATTTCTGCCGCTGGTCTTCGTATGATTAACAAGGTAGGTCTTGATGCAGCCCTTAAGCAGGCTGTAGCAAAAGGCTATGTAGATTGGAAGGATATTAAAATTATAGGAGAATAATCAACATGGCAAAGAAAGCAAAAGGAAATCGCGTGCAGGTAATCCTTGAGTGCACCGAGCACAAGAATAGTGGTATGCCAGGCACAAGCCGCTACATCACTACTAAGAACCGTAAGAATACTCCTGAGCGTCTTGAGTTGATGAAGTATAATCCTATCCTCAAGAAGATGACTCTGCACAAGGAGATCAAGTAAGTTTAATTGGGAAACCAAGGGCTGCTCTCTTTTCTGGAGATTATGCCCTGAATCCATAATAATCACAAGACAATGGCAAAGAAAGCTGTCGCAACCCTTCAGACTGGTAAGACTGATGGTCGTGCCCACACTAAGGTAATCAAGATGGTTAAGAGCCCTAAGACCGGTGCTTATATTTTCGATGAGCAGATGGTTCCTAATGAGGCTGTTAAGGAATTCTTTAAGTAATTAGAATATTTGATACTATATCTATATGTAAGAGACTGCATTGGAACCTCACTCGGTTAGCAATGTGGTCTCTTATTGTTTTTTACAAAAGGTGGAATTTTGATTTCCCTCCCTAATATCATGTAAAGGTATGGATAGTTTTAAGGTTGTCATAGTGGAAGATGTGCCTCTTGAACTGAAAGGCACTGAAGGATTGCTGCGTAATGAAGTGCCGGAGGCTGAACTGATTGGTACTGCCTCGGACGAGTCTTCGTTTATCCAGTTGATGCGAACTGCGAAGCCGGATCTCATATTGCTCGATCTGGGTCTCGGCGGATCTACGACAATAGGTGTCGAACTTTGCCGGACTACCAAGGCACAGCATCCTGACGTTAAGATCCTTATCTTTACTGGTGAGATACTTAATGAGAAACTATGGATTGATGCCCTTGATGCCGGTGCCGACGGCATTATTCTCAAGACGGGAGAGATGCTTACCCGCAATGAGATTGTCAACGTGATGCAAGGCAAGAAATGGGTGTTCAATCAGCCTATCATGGATGTCATAGTGGATGCCTTCCGTAAAAGTGTGATGTCTTCCATCATGAGTCGTGAAGCTTCCATAGGATATGAAATCGATGAATATGATGAAAGATTCCTTCGTCATCTCGCCCTTGGATATACCAAGGAGCAGATAACAGGCTTGCGGGGAATGCCTTTTGGAGTGAAAAGCCTTGAGAAGAGACAGAATGAATTGACTCAGAAACTCTTCCCGAACGGTAATGGAAAGCAGAATGTCAATGCAGTGCGCCTCGTGACCCGCGCGTTCCAACTGCATATCCTTGATCCGGAGAATCTGGTGCCTGACGAGGAATAGGCATCTGTTGGCTACATAATTCGAATATTGATGGCGATGGTTACTGTCGTGCATCGTTACAACAACACAATAATTGATGCGCTATATTTTGTCTGTAAAGGAAAATACTTGCGCAATGTCTAAAAGATTTTTGCAATATTATGTGCGGAATAGTAGGTTATATAGGAAATAGGGAAGCGTATCCGATTCTGATTAAAGGTCTGAAGCGTCTTGAGTATCGTGGTTATGACTCTGCAGGATGTGCTTTGGTGTCGGAAAAAGACGGTGCGCTCAATGTGTATAAAGCAAAGGGAAAGGTGGCAGATCTTGACGCTGTTGCCTCTAAATGTGATACTTCAGGAACCATCGGCATTGCCCATACCCGTTGGGCTACCCACGGTGTTCCATCAGAAGCGAATGCGCATCCTCATGTCAGTGAGTCGGGTAACATCACCCTTGTGCATAATGGAATCATAGAAAACTATGCTACTCTCCGTGAGCAGTTGAAGCAGCGTGGTTTCACTTTCAAGAGTGAGACCGACACTGAGGTACTCGTTCAGTTGATAGAATATGTCATGAACATCAGCCATGAGTCGCTTGCGGAGTCTGTTCGACTCGCCTTGCGTCAGGTGATAGGTGCCTATGCCATTGCTGTCATCGACCGTCGTGACCCGGATACCATTGTTGCTGCCCGCAAATCTTCACCTCTCGCTGTCGGAGTGGTGGATGGCAATGAGGAATTCTTCCTCGGTAGCGATGCTTCTCCGATTGCTGAATACACCAAGCATATCGTCTATCTCAAGGATGAAGAGGTGGCAGTGATAGAGCGTGGTAAAGACCTTAAAGTGCTCACTCTCTCCGGCGAGGAGGCAGAAGCTGAGGTGAAAGAGGTTGATCTCGACCTTTCCATGCTCGACCATGAGGGCTTTCCTCACTTTATGCTCAAGGAAATCTTCGACCAGCCAAAGGTGCTGAAGGACTGTATGTCCGGTCGTATCGTCGGTCCTGCCGCATCTCCTACAGGTAAAGCGGCGGAATATGGTCCTATTCAGGTGGTTCTCTCTGCCGTGACGAATAATCGTCGCCAGCTTCTTCGTGCAAGAAGAATCGTGATAGTGTCATGTGGCACGAGCTGGCATGCCGGACTTATCGGCAAACAACTCATCGAGCAGTTCTGTCGCATCCCTGTCGAAGTGGCTTATGCTTCCGAGTTCCGTTATTCCAATCCGGTCATCGAGCCTGACGATGTGGTGATGGCGATCTCCCAGAGTGGTGAGACTGCAGACACGCTCGCTGCCATCCAGCTTGCAAAGCAGCGTGGAGCAATGGTCTTTGGCATCGTGAATGGCGTCGGTTCTTCCATCGCCCGTGAGTCTGATACCGGCACTTACATCCATGTAGGACCGGAAATCGGTGTCGCTTCTACAAAGGCGTTTACAGGTCAGGTGACTGTTCTTGCCCTCATCGCCCTTGCTCTTGGTATGGCAAAAGGCACGGTAGAGCAGGATGAATACGAAGATACAATCCGCGAATTGACCCGTATTCCGGACAAGATAGAGAAGGTGCTGGAGCAGAATGACAAGATAAGGGAAATCGCCCAGAAGTTCATGTATGCCCGAAACTTCATATATCTCGGTCGTGGTTACAACTATCCGGTGGCATTGGAAGGCGCTTTGAAACTGAAGGAAATCAGTTATATCCACGCAGAAGGCTATCCTGCAGCAGAGATGAAGCATGGTCCTATCGCTCTTATTGATGAATCTATGCCTGTAGTGTTTGTGGCAACTCATCATAAGCTCTATCAGAAGATCATTTCCAACATGCAGGAGGTGATTTCGCGTCATGGACATATCGTGGCTGTCGTTACAGAAGGCGATACCCAGATCAGGGATATGGTCGATGAGGTGATAGAAGTGCCACAGACCATCAACTGCCTTGCTCCGCTTCTCAGCGTGATACCGTTGCAGTTGCTGTCATATCATGTGGCTGTAGCCAAGGGGCTTGATGTCGATCAGCCTCGTAATCTTGCCAAGAGCGTGACGGTGGAGTAACCGGCCATTGGCTCTTGAGTTTATATTTGTTGAATAATCCAGGAAAAGTGAGAAGCGGCTGTTTCTCACTTTTTCTGCATCTGTATATTTTTGAAAAACATAAGAAATGAGTATGGCAAACGATATGGAGTCTATAAAGAATGCCGGAGGAGAGAATAATCCTGCATCTGCCCAGCCTCTTCCAAGGCTGTGGAATGCCAATTACATAAAGGTGTGGTCGGCAAACTTTATGATTTTCTTTTCCTTTATGCTGGTAATGCCACTTCTGCCGTTGTATCTCAGTGAGCAGTATGGGGCAGGAAAGCATACTATAGGACTGATATTGTTCGGCTATACCATTACTGCTCTTGTTGCCAGACTCTTCAGTGGCTATGTGGTGGACTCTTTTCCGCGCCGCACGGTCCTGCTGCTGAGCTATTCCCTCTTCTCTTTTTTCTTCCTTGGCTATCTTGTAGGAGGTCCTTTGCTGCTTTTTGCTATCGTCAGAACGCTGCATGGTGCACCGTTTGGCAGTACGACGGTGGCAAATTCCACAGTGGCTATAGATGTGCTTCATCCGCAGAGACGTGCGGAGGGCATAGGATTCTATGGACTTTCCAATAATCTTGCCACGGCTATAAGTCCGTCGATAGGACTGTATATCTATGAGGTTTGGGGCAATTTCCAGGCTATTTTCTTTCTCTCTTTCCTGTTTTCGCTTTGTGGCGTCATCATCAATTCCACTGTGAAATTCCGTCAGAACAAGGTCATCGCTGACACTAAA
This sequence comes from uncultured Prevotella sp., assembly GCA_934256705.1. GTDB lineage: Bacteria > Bacteroidota > Bacteroidia > Bacteroidales > Bacteroidaceae > Prevotella. The sequence continues at coordinate 5,838 of CAKQPF010000064.1, read as the reverse complement.
CAGCCCTATAATGCCATTATCGAAAGCGATAAGGAGGCAGAAAAAGCATCCAGCTCAGCAATCCAGGAGTCGGACAATCCACAGCAAGAGTCGCCATGTATATATAATAAGGTGGTAAGTCTGAAGGAAAAGGTGAAATCGCTTGACCGTTTCTTCCTGCTCAATGGCTGGAGTGAGGGCGTGATGCTTGCCTGTCTGTCCTTCTCTTACGGAGTGCTCTCCACCTATCTTGCCATTTACGGTAAGGAGACGATGGGCATTACGTCCGGCACCGGCACCTTCTTTCTGATACTGTCGCTCGGACTCATGGCTTCGCGCCTTACGGGAAGCCGAAGTCTCAGAAAGGGTAGGGTGGTGAGGAATGCCACTCTCGGCATGACTGTTTCTGTGTTCAGTTATATCATCTTCGCTGCAGTTCATAATCCGATAGGATATTACGGATGCGCATTGATTCTCGGCCTTGGCAATGGACACATGTTCCCGGCAGTGCAGACGATGTTTGTAAATCTTGCGCCTCACAGTCGTCGTGGAACGGCAAATTCATCTTTGCTTACATCATGGGATGTGGGAATCGGTCTCGGAATAGTTTTTGGTGGCGTGATTTCTGAGGCCATGGGCTATCAGACGGCGTTCTGGATGGCTGCTATAGTCAATGTTATCGGAGTGGTTTTCTACTATGCTTACGTCAGACGTGATTATATGCGGAAAAGACTGCGTTAAGGCATGTTTGCTTTGATGTATATCAACTAAAGTGCCAAAATGTAACGTAAATGAAAAAAAATATTTGAAAAGTTTTGCAGTTTAGGAAAATTGTCGTACCTTTGCATCGCATTTAGGGAAATGCTTCTCAAAACTACTTCAAAAACAAGTCTTGAAGATGAGAATAATGCGGAAATAGCTCAGTTGGTAGAGCACAACCTTGCCAAGGTTGGGGTCGCGGGTCCGAGTCCCGTTTTCCGCTCACTTATTGGACAAGCAAGAAACATTGAAGGCTATCAATCTTAAAAATGCCCAGGTGGCGGAATTGGTAGACGCGCACGTTTCAGGTGCGTGTGTCGAAAGGCGTGCAGGTTCGAGTCCTGTTCTGGGCACTTAATTTTTACCACACAGGAGTTTGAAAGCAGATGGTTCTTGTAAGTAAAATAATGTCGGAGAGGTGGCGGAATTGGTAGACGCGCTACTTTGAGGGGGTAGTGTCAATTGTGACGTGGGAGTTCGAGTCTCCTCCTCTTCACTTATTTTGCGGAAATAGCTCAGTTGGTAGAGCACAACCTTGCCAAGGTTGGGGTCGCGGGTCCGAGTCCCGTTTTCCGCTCCAACATTCGGAAGCCTCTGTTTCAGAGGCTTTTGTTGTTTATGCACGTTTCGTTTTTTTAGTGCATATTGTTCTGTTAGATGAAACATTCATTATGTGGCACAAGTATTCTATTGCTGTCGGGAAGGGAAAACTCGATTTGTTTTTCACTGTATAGCGCAATAATTCTGACCACCTAATTGTAATATTGAAATTTGATAACCTACTTAGAATCCACACATAAAATTATTCTTTGACTTTTATGAATTTATATCTTAGATATTTTGACAATGAGGTGCTTGTCTCTACTGTAGATGAAGCAATAGATTTCCTCTCTTCCATTCCTGAGATCAAGATGACTCCTGATCTCGAGAATGATATCCGTGAGTATGTTGCCGCTGACGCTTATTATCCTAAGAGATATAAGGTGCGTCCACGCGTCTATTTCATCATCATCAAGACTGAGGCTGCATGTATGGCTGACTTCAAGGCGAAGAAGGCTCTCCGCACTGTTTCTCCTGATGCTGCCCACATTGAAAATCCCCAGCTTGCACGTCTCAATGCCCAGCGTCCAGGATGGTATGAGGGAACTCTCAGTTTCAAGCGCGTGCTGACAGTGCCTTCCACTGGCAAGTGTGAGTATCGTGACACAGTCTTCAGTGCTCAGGTAAAGGCAGAATCTGGCATGGATTGCTACAAGCGTATTGTCGATCATCTTCTCGAAAGAGTCGATTCCCGTTCCCAGTTTCCTTCTGCAAAAGGCAAGAATTTCTCTTTCAAGTACCTCGGCGCTTGTAAGTAATCTCTGCATTCGCACATTCGTGGGGGTGTGCTTGTGGTTTTGTTGTTTTGTTGTTTAGTGGTTTTGTTGGATGCAATAATCCGTCAACAACCACACAGCCAGACAACTAAACAACAAAAACAACAGTGAAACCTATCAAAATACAACAATGAATAAGGTGATGCTTATTGGCAATGTCGGTACTGATCCTGATGTGCATTATTATGATGCAGACCAGGCGGTGGCGCAGCTTCGTATAGCCACGACGGAGAAAGGCTACACTCTCCCTAACGGCACCGTTGTTCCAGACCGTACGGATTGGCATAATCTCGTATTCTATCGAAGATTGGCCAAGGTGGTGGAGCAGTATGTGCGCAAGGGCGACAAGCTCTACGTCGAAGGCAGATTGAAGTACCGCGTGTATAATGATGCCAAGGGACAGCGCCAGTTTGCCACAGAGATTCAAGTTGACAGCATGGAGATGTTGACTCCAAAGTCTGCTAAGGAAACACCTTCCGGAGCAGCCTTTGAGGGTTGATTTCTCTTTTTGTGTTTTTATCTAAATATTCGTTCCTTTGATTACATCCAGTATATTTTCATCATTTCTCGAAGTTAGTTTCTATCCCCCTACATTGGGCGTGATACTATCCATAGTCGGTGTCGTCGTGCTACTTCTCATTTCCGGTTTTGCAAGCGGTTCGGAGATTGCGTTCTTCAGTCTTACACCGAAGGACTTGTCTGAATTGTCTCCCGACCATAGTGCAAGGGACCAGAACATCCAGATGCTGCGTGAGGACAGCGAGCGAACTCTCGCCACGATATTGATTACCAATAATCTTGTCAACGTGACCATCATCATGCTGTGCAATTATATCTTTGCGCAGATTGTGGATTTTGGCAATGCTTATTGGCTGCAGTTTCTTTGCGTTACCGTACTGCTCACGTTCCTTCTCCTGCTCTTTGGCGAGATAATCCCAAAGGTATATAGCCGCATTTCTCCGCTCAGTTTCTGCCGTAATGCAGTCGGAGGCATAATGGTGTGCCGTCAGGTGTTCTGGCCTTTGGAGACTATTCTGCTGTCCAGTGGCATCCTTGCAGAAAAGATAGTGCAGCAGAAGAACCACGTGCTCAGCATTGATGACCTCGAACAGGCTCTCGAACTCACCGACAAGGAAGAGATTCGCGAAGAGAAGAGCATGCTGCAGGGCATTATCCGCTTTGGTGATGAGATGGCTCGCGAGGTGATGACAAGCCGACAGGACATCGTCAGCCTTGACATCCGTTCCTCGTTCACGGAGGTGCTGAAGTGCATCGTGGACAATAATTACAGCCGAATACCTGTATGTCAGGGCAGTCTCGACAAGATTACGGGCGTGCTCTATATCAAGGACCTGCTTCCTCATATCGAAAAGCCTGCTACTTTCCGCTGGCAGAGCCTCGTGCGGTCAGCCTATTTCGTGCCGGAAACGAAGAAGATTGATGATTTGCTCCGTGAGTTCCAGCAGAACAAGGTGCATATCGCTATCGTGGTGGATGAATTTGGCGGTACGAGCGGACTCATCACCATGGAGGACATCCTTGAGGAGATAGTGGGAGAAATCAATGACGAGTATGATGAGGAGGAGATGCAATATACCAAACTCAACTACAATACCTACGTCTTTGAGGGCAAGACCCAGTTGACGGATTTCTGCCGTCTGCTCAAGCTCGATGATGACATATTCGATGATGTGGAGGATGCAGACACGCTTGCCGGTCTGCTTCTTGAATTGAAAGGTGACTTTCCTGGCATACATGAGGTTCTCACCTTCAAGCATCTCACATTTGAAGTGCTGAAGAAAGAGCAGCGCCGCATCTCGCGTGTCAAGGTAATCGTGGGAGAAAAGCCGCAGGAGGCTGATGGTGAGCAATGAAAGAATAAATGACAATCGGTCAAGCAAAGGCAAATTCTTGGATTTGTCTTTTGCTTGACCGATTTTTTTATGTTATGCTTTTTCGATTACCCAATTTTCAATATTCCCTGCAGTGCTGTTAAAGTTGATACCGACTTTTGTTATCGGCTTGCCACATAGCGCAAAGCGTTTGTGATAGTTCTTGAGGTTGATTTGCCGCATCGCAGACTGCGCACTCTTGTCCATTTTGATTTCCAGCAGGAAAAGGTCTGTATGGGTGAGTAGTATGATATCAACTCTGCCGTTGGGTGTATGTACTTCTACGTCCAACAGATAGTCTGCAAGCAGAGAGAAGATGATGAAGAGCATCTGCTGGTAATGTCCCTCGTAATTGGTATTGTTGCAGTAAGGCACTGTTCCCAGGAATGTCTGTAGCATTGCTAAAGCTTCCTCTATATTTTGCATGTCCAATGCCTGTGCGATACGGCGGGCGGTATTGGTTGTAGCAAGCGTATTCTGTGTGACGTATGATGGAATCAATGCCTTGGTCAGTCCCATCTTCACCTCCTTGTTAGGAACGTCAAGGACGAAATAATTGTAGTCTTCATTATATTCCTTGATGGTGATATATCCGCTTTGGTAAAGCAGAGGCATGATGGTAGGCATATTCTCCGTAGGAGCATCAAACTCGCTGGCATCAGCTTCCACTCGCGTGATGACATCTGTAGGGACTACCCCGTATCTGCGCATCATATTGATGAGATATGTGGGAGTGCCGGAAGAAAACCAATAGGATCCGAATTTGTTTTCCGCAAAGCAGTTCAGCAGGCTGTATGGATTGAAGATGTCGGGTGAGAATCTTGTGAAATGATAGCCGTCATAATTCTCTTTCAGTTTGTCGATGACTTGCTCTTTCGTCATGTCCATTCTTTGGGCAAGTTGCTCGATGTCTTCCGACATTTGCGTAAGGAGTTCTTCTTTGGTGATGCCACAGATGCCAGCAAAGTCATCGTTCATGGATATGTTGGTGATGTTGTTCAGTTCGCTGAAGATGCTGACTTGAGAAAACTTGGTGATGCCAGTCATAAATACAAAGCGCAGTTTTGCTTCGCTGTACTTCAAAGGACTATAGAAATTGCGCATGATATTACGCAGGGCATCCAATTGCTGTTGTTCATGAGCCACATCCAGCATCGGTGCATCATATTCGTCAACAAGCACCACTACCTGTTTTCCTGATTTTTCGTATGCCGTGTTGATCAGTTGTGTCAATCGGTTGTTGGCATCTATTTGCGGATTGGTGATTCCCCATTTCTTCTCTTCTGCTTCCAGAATGAATGCGAGATACCTCTCCAGCTGTTCCTTGTCCATGTGTTTGCCTCCGCTCATGTCAAAGTGGAGCACAGGATATTCCGTCCACTCCTTTTCCATTTGTTCGATGGCAAGGCCTTCGAACAGGTCTTTCTTGCCTTCAAAGTAACTCTGGAGAGTGGTAAGAAACAATGATTTTCCAAATCGGCGCGGACGTCCCAAGAAGAAATATGTGCCGCTGGTGTGAGTCAGGCGGTAAACGTATTCCGTCTTGTCGATGTAGAGCTTGTCTTCCCTTCGGATTCGCTCAAAAGTCTGTATGCCTAAAGGATATAACTTGAGTGACATAATCTTCAATGTTTGGATTTCCACAGCAAATGTACTATTATTATTTGATATAAGCAAATAAGTGACGGCAAAAATGCGAAATGTACAGTAGAATGTTTTCGTGATGTGAAGCCTGTTTTGTCCCGGTTTTAACGATTGTTAATACTTTTTGTAACTACTCAGGTAGGTTTGTCGTACTTCCCCATGCACGACTTCCCTCGTTGCAACCAACG
>CAKQPF010000063.1 GCA_934256705.1 uncultured Prevotella sp. | reverse complement strand
CAAGAACTGGGTTACGGAACGGACCAAAACGCTCAAGAATGTGAGCTGAAATTGGTACAACGAACTGGACACCCTATCAGTTTGCCGCCTTGTGTAGGGTATATGGCGGAAGCGGTCAGTTTGCCCTTTTCCACCATCTCCATTCCGCCTTCAGGTCCCGGCACTGCATCAATGCCGAAGTATAGTATTCCTGCCTTGTTGCGGTTAATGGTGGAGCTGCTGTGCGTATTGGCATAGCGTTCTATTGCCTTTCTCGCTCCGAGAGCCATCCTGTCGTTGCCTCCGAACACGAGGTCTATCGTGAAGTCAGGGTCTTTCCTCTCCAGTTTTTTCAGGATTCTGTCCATTGCTTCCTCGCCTGAAGGCTCCTTCCAGTTGCCCTCTTCATATCCCACCACGTGGATGTCAGGGTGGCTTTCCAAGGCGTCGGAGAAGCCGCGGTGCCTCTCCATGGCAGGTGGAGAAGTGCGTTCACCGGCGATTTCCACCACGTTACCCCTCCTTCCGAGGCGTGAAACGGCATATTCACCCATCAGTCTGCCTATCTTGTAGTTGTCTGCACCCATGAAGGCAGTGTATTCCTTGATGTCGATGGTCTTGTCAAAGATGATTACGGGGATGTCATGTTTCTGGGCGTTGGACACGTGTTCTGCCAGTTTACCGTTCTCCTGTGGAGACACGATGAGCAGATCCACGCCGATTTTCACGAGTGAATCAATCTGCTCGCATTGCTTTTCCACATTGAAATGCGCATTGCAGAGCACCACATCGACGTCGTCATTGAAGTAGGAAGCCTGCACCAGTTCCTTCTCCAACTTCAGTCGCCAAGCGTCCTCAGAGCTTTGTGACACTCCGATGACGTACTTTTTTTTGTCTGCCACGCATGATGTGAGCATGAAAAAGGTTATGATATAGAGGATGATAGTTGTGATCTTGTTCATAGTTTTAGTCCTTGTTCAGTAGGCTTCCATTTGCCTTTAGTAGGCTTTCATTTGCCTTTCGTCGGCTTTCACTCTGCAAAGGTAGTAAAAAAAGGCGACAACGGCAATCATCCTGCACAATAAATAAGAAAAAATAACATTATCAAGGCTTTATGTTCTATGTGGGGCAGGGCTGCAAGTCATTGTCGTTCATATTCTGAATGGGTCGTATTGGCAGCATGGTCATAATACGCCAACCGCCCTGCAAGGCAATCGCAATCATTATAGGGCGGTTCTATAAATTAGCTTTGTTATATCTCAAGGCTATTTTTGAGATCAAAGTGCAAGTGAGTAAAGGAGTTATGCGGGCATAACGACTGAACGAACTTACGCTTTGAGCCGAAAAGAGACCGAAAGATAACAAAACGTCATATCCGAAATGACTTCTATATAAACGGTGGTAATTTATAGAACCGCCCTATATACTGACGCTGTTGTCCTGCAGGGCGGCTGATATGAAGAATGCGGGGAGCGCAGAGGTTTCGGTTATTTCTCCCTTTCCTCGCTCTGGAAGTCGATGGTAGAACCGGTGACAGGGCTTACCTTGTAGGAGGTATTCACCTTTTTGTTGAACAGGATGGCGGCAAGATTGTCCAGTCTGCCAAACTGTGCGTAAGAGAGATCCTGCTCCATGCAGACGGTCTCGTTCTTCTGCACGGTCACATGAGCACGTCCCGGCACGTTGACAAAGAGTCCTGTCTCGTCCTTCTGCTTCTGTTTCTCCTTCTCGGTGCGTGTATCTTCCGGTGTCTGATGCAGGTCGGCGACGCTTATATAATAAGGTTCGCCCGCGAGATCATCGGCATCCACCATGCCAAAAGCATCGGAAAAGCGGAACAGCAGTCGCTTGCTCACTTCGCGGTCAGGGCTTACTGTGATGATGACTTCCGTGGTGTCGATGCTTGTATTGCCTTCGAAGAGGGAGCGGAGAGCCTTCTCCTGATTGTCGAGGGACGCAAGCATGAGGCGAAGCTGCTCGCCATCCTTCGGCATGGTCTCTGCTGTGCCGCGGGTAAGTTCGTTGCGTGAGTTTCTGATTTCATAGATTTCTTCCGCGCAGAGCTGCGCCATCTTCGCCTTGCTGCCGGCTGCGAGGATGTTTTCGTTCATATATTCGCGCGGATTGAGAGGCTTTGCCTTTCTGGAAGGGACGAAATGGCGGTCCTCCTGGATAGGCATAGGCTCCGTGTTCACTGCCTGCAGTATGCCGTCGTCAGTGATATAAAGCTTTGAGATGGTCAGTTTCGGACTGATACGAGCATTGAAAAACTTAGAAGTGTCTGCCACTCCGACAGCCTTCATCTTCATATCCACGATGCGATATGAGGTCTTTGAGTCGAGAGCAGCTTCGCCAATCTTGAGGTAACGGTCAGCAAATTCAGCAAATTCTCCCGGCTTGAACACCTTTTTCTCCACGAGGACAGTAAACTGAAGCGCGGTCTTCGGAAGGTAATAGGATGTGCCTTCGATGACAGGAGACTGGGCATTGACGCCTGAAAGGGCTGCTATCAGCAGGATGAGAGTAGAAAATATCTTCTTCATTTTTATTATTTCTTGTCGTGTTTATTCGTTTTTCCAGATATTGTAAGGGCATTGCGATGTCCCTGTTGACTATTTGTTTTCCAGTTTTCTGTAGGCCTTCGGCAGATAAGCGATGATGTCTCCGGCAGTAAGGCTTTCCTCTCCAAGGTCTTTTGCGGCGAGGTCGCCTGCCAGTCCGTGGAGATAAACGCCGAGGATGGAGGCGTTTTCGCGGGAGTAGCCACGGGCAAGGAGTCCCGTTATGATGCCTGTCAGCACGTCGCCGGACCCTGCTGTCGCCATTCCGGCATTGCCGGTGCTGTTGAAGCAGACGTGTCCGTTAGGCATGCAGATGGCGGTATAGTGGCCTTTCAGGATGATATAGGCATGCAGTTGCTGCGCAAGACCCATGGCGCGGGTAAGCCTTTCGAAGTCATCATTTGAGGCATTGCCTATCAGTCGGTCCAGTTCCTTCGGGTGGGGAGTGAGGATAAGTCCTTCCGGCAGTTGCTGCATCCAGGCCCGGTGCGATGCAAGGACATTGAGAGCGTCGGCATCTATGACCATAGGAGTCTTGTTGCTGCGTATCTGTGCGATGACTGCAATGGCGGTGGTCTCGCTCAATCCTATGCCGGGACCTATGCCTATGGCCTCGTAGATGGACGTTTCGGATGGCTGGGAGAATATCGTTTCCTCCTTGTCGATCTGCAGGATGGCCTCCGGCACCGAAATCTGCATGATGTCATAGTTGCGCTTCGGGATGTGGACGGTAAGCTTTCCCACGCCGGAACGCAGGCATGCACGGGCAGAGAGCACTCCTGCGCCAGCCATTCCGTATGACCCCGCTATGAGAAGAGCGTGCCCCATGTTGCCTTTATGCACGAAAGCGTCGCGCGGCAGCAGCATTTCCTTCGCCTCTTCTTCCTCTATGATGGAGTAGTTGGACTGTATCTTGTCCATTCCCTCACGGCTCAGACTGATGTCGAGCACGCGGATTTCGCCCAGAAGGGGCTGTATGTCTGCCATCATCATGCAGAGTTTCCTGCTTCCGATGGTAAGAGTCATGTCGGCTCTGACGATGTTTGCACGCACATTGTATGTGTTGTCCTCCGTCATCATGCCCGATGGAATGTCGATGCTGACCACCTTTGCCTCCGATGCGTTGATGTATTTCACCACTGCCGCGAAGCCTCCAGTGAGCGGTTTGTTGAGTCCTGACCCGAAGAGACCGTCGATCACGAGCATATCTTCCGTGAGGGCAAGAGGTTCGAATTCCTGTGTTATCTCGGTGAACCCCTTGATGTTGCGCACCTTTTTCAGCCGTTCGCGGTTCTGTTCGCAGTCAGGTGACAGCCGCCCGGTGGTGTTGAAGAGATACACATTGACAGAGTAATTCCTCCCGGCGAGCATCCTTGCCATGGCAAGAGCGTCGCCGCCGTTGTTTCCCGGTCCGGCGAAGACGACGACAGGAGTGCTTGCCGGCCAAGTGTCGGTGATGGCATTGGTCAGCATTGTCGAAGCTCTCTCCATGAGGTCGATGGACGTGATGGGCTCATTCTCTATGGTATATTTGTCCAATTCGTGGATCTGCGCACTTGTGAATATCTTCATCTTGTCTTCTCGTTGGTGCTCGGTTAGGGGCGGTTCTGGCGATGTGGATGGGTAATGGAAAGCAGGAAAATCACATTGTGACAAGAGAATCGCCGCTCGGGCTTTTTCTCAAGAAAATCAGAGGCAATCCTGCTGTTACATAAACCATCCACAACCCTTTTTGGTTTATTTAGTTGCAAAAATACAAAATTTATATCATTCTTTTGTCTTTTATCCTTTTTTTTTAGTAATTTTGCCACAAATTAGTGAATTTACGATGGTTAAACGAGTACAATTACACGATAAGACATTCGAATTGAGCATTCCGCAAGAGGAACTGCATGCGAACATCAGAAAGGTGGCAGCCTTAATAAACAAGGACTATGAGGGCAAACATCCGCTCATTCTCGGTATGCTCAATGGGGCATTCATGTTCTGTGCCGACCTGGTACGTGAACTCACTGTGCCTTGCGAGATAAACTTTGTCAAGTATTCATCATATTCCGGTACGAAGAGCACTGGAAAGGTAAGCGAGGTTCTCGGTCTGAACACTGACGTGACAGGTCGTGACATCATAATCGTGGAGGACATAGTGGAGACCGGTTTCACGCTTTCCAGCCTTAAAGAGAGGCTCAAGGAGATGAACGTGGCTTCGTCTTCCATCTGCTCCATGTTCTTCAAGCCGTCATGCCTGAAGACTGACCTCAAGGTGGATTACCCCGCTATGGTCATCCCTGACGACTTCATCGTGGGCTACGGACTTGACTATAACGAGGCAGGACGCGAGCTGAGGGATGTCTATACCCTCGTGAGCGAGTAGTGAAAACCATGATATGGCGGCGTGTTATGCTTGCGCCGGCATTACAATATCATATCATCAAACAACCAAATCACAAAAAACAGAAACAAAGAAACAACAATTCCAATTCATCTTAAGTAAAAAAGCAATGAAGAACATCGTAATCTTTGGTGCACCAGGTTCTGGTAAAGGCACACAGAGCGATAAGATTATCGCAGAATTCGGAGTAGAGCATATCTCTACAGGTGACGTCCTCCGCGGAGAAATAAAGGCTGGAACAGAGCTCGGAAAGACTGCTTCCGCTTACATCAACGAGGGTAAACTTGTGCCAGATGCTCTCATCGTGGATATGCTTGCTGCCACTCTCGATGCCAAGGGCAAGGATATCAACGGCGTAATCTTTGATGGTTTCCCACGCACCATTGCCCAGGCTGAGGCTCTCGACGCAATGCTCAAGGAGCGCGGTCAGGAAGTAAGCATCGTGGTAGGTCTCGAAGTGGAGGACGAAGAGCTCATCAAGCGCATCGTGGCTCGCGGAAAGACAAGCGGACGTGCTGACGACAACGAGGAGACTGCCAAGAAGCGTCTCGACACTTACTACTCACAGACACTCCCATTGAAGGACTTCTACGTAAATCAGGGCAAGTATGCCAAGATTTTCGGTATGGGTTCCATCGACGATATCTATGCTGAAATCAGCAAGGCTATCGCTAACGCTTAAATAAGGTTGTGGTTTTGTTGTCTGGTTGTTTTGTCGTTTTGTTGTCTGGTTGGCGGTAGTCGGGTCTGAATTTCCTTCTCTGTCAAGCAAACAATTAAATAACAAACAACAAAACAACAAAACAACCAAACAACCAAACAACAGAATATATGGAAAGTAACTTCGTAGATTACGTTAAGATTCAGTGCCGATCGGGCAAAGGAGGCAGGGGTTCCATGCACCTCCGACACGTGAAATATAACCCTAATGGCGGACCGGACGGCGGTGACGGCGGAAAGGGAGGAAGCATTATCCTCCGTGGAAACCACAACTACTGGACGCTCCTGCATTTGCGTTTCCAGCGTCACATCTATGCAGAGCATGGAGGCAACGGCGGAAGAGACAAATGTCATGGCACCAATGGCAAGGATATCTATATTGATGTGCCATGCGGTACTGTCGTGTATAATGCCGAGACGGGTAAGTATGTCTGCGATGTTATGGAAGACGGACAGGAGATAGTGCTGCTGAAAGGCGGACGCGGCGGACTGGGCAACTATCAGTTCCGCACCTCTACCAATCAGGCTCCACGCTATGCACAGCCTGGAGAGCCGATGCAGGAGATGACTGTCATCATGGAACTCAAGCTTCTCGCTGACGTAGGTCTCGTAGGTCTGCCTAATGCAGGCAAGTCCACGCTCCTCTCTTCGCTCTCTTCTGCAAAGCCGAAGATAGCCAATTATCCGTTTACCACCCTCGAACCGTCGCTCGGTATCGTGGCTTACCGTGACCATCAGTCATTCGTGATGGCTGATATCCCTGGAATCATCGAGGGAGCTGCTGAGGGAAAAGGCCTCGGACTCCGTTTCCTCAGACACATAGAGCGCAACTCCCTGCTCCTCTTCATGGTGCCTGGAGATACTGACGACATCAAGAAGGAGTATGAACTCCTGCTCAACGAACTGGAAAAGTTCAATCCTGACATGCTGCAGAAGCACCGCGTGCTCGCAGTGACCAAGTGTGACCTCCTCGATGAGGAACTGATGGAGATGCTCAGGGAGACCCTTCCGCAGGACCTTCCCGTGGTATTCATCTCCAGTGTCACAGGTTTCGGCCTCAATGACCTGAAGGATGTGCTTTGGAAAGAGCTCAATGCCGAGAGCAACAAGATTGCAGGTGTCATAGCGGAGGACACCATAGTGCATCGTGACAAGGACCTTTCATATCTCGCGGCAGAGGTATATGACGAGGACCGCGATGCTGACGAAGAGATTTTCGGAACAGATGAAGGCGAGGAAGATGAATTCGAGGACTTCGAAGACGATGAAATAGAATACATCGACGAAGGCAATGTCGAGGACGTTGACGATGAAGACATCGAATACATCGATGAAAGCGAAATAGAAGACCTTGACGATTTTGAATACGAAGAGCCTTCGGAGTCTAAATAGTAAGGTAAAACAATGAACTACAAGATACTATCTTTAGGAAAAACAATGGAGTCCGTTGGCGATCTGAGACCGCTGACAGGCTCCATATTTTTTACTACAGACCGCACGATAGGGCGCGATCCGCGGCTCATCAGCGAGGCTCTGAGGCGCATAGATCCGTCTTTTTCCGCCTTTGACGGTGACCCGAAGCACTTCGACCGCCCGCATCAGACCCACACGGACCGCATACTTCCCGTCACGGAAGCGTTCTTCTCCCTGCCCGAAGAGGAACGCAAGGCGCAGATGGAAGGCATTGACGCCGTAGTCAGCGATGTGCGGAATGTATGCCTCGGCATATCGACAGCCGACTGCATCCCGGTACTCGTCTATGACAAAGTCCACCATTGTGCGGCAGCCATCCATGCCGGGTGGCGCGGAACGGTGGTGAGGATAGTGGAGAAAGCCATCAGAAAGATGCAGGAACTCTATGCCACCGTGCCTGAACAGTGCGAGGCTGTCATCGGTCCGGGCATAAGTCAGCAGAGTTTCGAGGTGGGGTGGGAGGTCCACAAAGCCTTTGAAGAGGCTGGATTCCCTATGCAGGACGTTACAGTGGTGATGCCTTCCAGTGATGGAAACGGCAGCCGTCCGCATCTCGACTTGAAGGAAATAAACCGTCTCCAGCTGCTTGCCACCGGCATAATGCCGGAGAATATCAGCGTGAGCGCAATCGATACATTCACAGATACCTGCTTCTTTTCGGCAAGAAGGGAGCAGAAAGGCGCACAGAAATGCGGAAGAATACTTTCCGGATTCATACTTTCTTAATGTTCCAATAGGCATACCAGCCTACTTTCTTAATGTAAAAAGCTAATACTAAAACCGTTGTGTCTATGCAACATCTCAATAGATTACTGATAATTATGGTAATCTCGGCATTCGCTATAGTGGCAAGAGCACAATATGATGACGAGATTCGGATTCCTATCCCGCAGTGGCACATGACCCAGATGACGCAGGACAGGCATGGCATGATGTGGTTTGCCACCTGGAACGGACTGTGCCGCTATGACGGATACGACTTCGTGGTGTTCAAGAACCAGCCGGGCGACGGTATAGACATCCGTTCCGACCGCGTCAGAGGCGTGGTGCTCGGAAGGGATGGAAACCTCTATTGCCGTGTGGAAGACGAGATACTGCGCTTCAATCTCGCTACTTATAGATACGAGACGACATCATGCAAGAGTCTGAAGGAAGTGGAGATAAAGGGCTACGGCAAGACGAAGGACAAGGAGAAATACTTTGCCCGCGCAACCAATGAAGACGTGAGAAGAGTCTTTACCGACCAGCAGGGCAATATATGGATACTCAGAAGGTACAGTGCGGCAAAGATAGTGAAGCCGCATACCCCGATGCAGTGGCTCGACTGCGTGAGCAAGAACGTGGTCAGATGTATGCACCATGATGCGCAGAACCACCAGATATGGATCGGAACGAAGGATGCCGGCATAGTGACGGTGGTCGATGAGAGGGCTGATCTCGTGGGCTATCTTGACAGAAACGGCAACATCGCCAGCCGTCCCGTGCAGTCTTTTCCTGTCTATAGCATGGCAAGGACATCGCCAAAGACATTATGGCTCGGCGCAAAGCCGGATGGACTGTTCCGCCTCCACCAGAAGAGCCCAACGTCTTATCAGATAGAGAAAATACCATTTGCCGACATTCCGAGCGAGAATATCTATGACATCAAGCTCGACAAGCAAGGCAGGATGTGGATAGCGACGCATGGCGAAGGCATATTCGTCTGTCCGAATCCGGAGGCGCAGCATCCCGTTTTCCATTCCCTTGCACACCTTATCAAAGGCATGAGGAAAGAGGTGGGAAAGGTAAGGCGCATCTATCCCATGCCAGACGGCAAGCGGATGATAGCCACTACGGTAGGTGGAGTGCTGGTGATAGACAACATCTCGGGCAATGACGTGAGCAGATATAAGGCTGTGCTCCATCGTCGTGAGCCGGACCGTGCATCCAGTCTGAGCAATTCAGCCACGATGAACATCGTCTTTCCCGAAAAGGAAGGGCAGAAGATGTATGTCAGCACAGAGAGCGGAGGAGTCAACAAGCTCCTTTCCAAGAGCATTACAGACCAGCATCTGGAGTTCCAGCATCTCGGACCGGCACAGGGATTGTGCTCTGATGACGTGCTCAGCGCCACGAGATTCGGCGACGATGTCGTCATCGTGAGCATCGACGAAGTGGCATTGTATGACCCTACTACCGACAGGTCGTGCATATACAATCCCCAGTTCTGGGGCACCAGGCTCCGTTTCTCCGACGCTTCCCCTCTCCGTCTTGCCGACGGAAGGTGGATGTTTGCCATGGAAAACGGCGTGATGCTCGTGCCGGAAAAGGAGTGGAGAGAGAAGTCGTATAGTCCAAAAATCGCCATTTCATCGGTGAAAATCGAGAATAACGAGCCGCAATACAATGTCAATGACATCGACACCATCGTGCTCGCAAGCGATGAGCGCAACCTTACCATTTCCTTTGCAGCCATGGATTTCAGCGCGGTGCAGAGACTTATGTATCAGACGCGCTTCAAGTCGGGCGACTGGGAGGCACCGACAGAGGAACATACCGCACGCCTCTACGACCTCGCTCCGGGCGAGCATACGCTGCAGATACGCAGCACCAATGCCCAGGGACTGTGGACAGACAATGTCCGGTCAGTGCTTATTATAGTCAAGCCACATTGGTATGAGACGCTGTGGGCGAAGGCTATCTATCTCCTTCTCCTTATAGCCGTCATATCAGGTGTCACACACCTTATATATTATATACGTGATATAGACCGCCAGCGCCGCGATACATTGGACGCATATCTTGCCCTTCTGCAGAAATCCACGGTGCAGCAGACCGACAACAAGGAGGAAGTCATCACGCAGGAGATACCTAACAGCATCCCTATCAGTCGTCAGAATCCTGAAGATGAGGCGTTTATGGCAAAACTTCTTGCAGCAGTCGATTCCAACATTGGTAACAGCGATGCCGGAGTAGATGATCTGGCAGAAGCCGTGGCAATGTCGAGAAGCAGTCTGACACGCCGCACAAAGCATCTCTTGGGTATCACTCCGTCCGACCTTCTCCGCGAAGCGAGGATGAAACTGGCGTGCAGTCTGCTGCGTGAACACAACCATCACACCATCTCCGAGGTGGCTTATTCCTGCGGATTCTCCGACCCTAAGTATTTCGCGAAGTGCTTCAAGGCATCTGTAGGCATGAGTCCGAAGCAGTATAGCCAGGGCACTGCCGATGATGACCAGTAACTCCCGTAATGCGTATGGTATCACCTTTTCGGGTGATACCATACGCATTTCTGCCCCATACACCCCGTATTCAGGCATTGACCATCGAATGGAATTGTCCTGTTTTCCCGTTTTTGGAAAACAACAGAAATGATACTGTGTAACGAATTGAAAATCAAACCATTGTAAAAGCATAGTTATTGGAACGTAAAAGCATAGCTATTACAGCCCAATAACTATGCTTTCACCATGTAATATCTATCCTTTTGCATCATGAAAGCTCAGCTATCCCCTTCTGATAGCATTCCCCTCACTCTTTTGTCCTGTTTTCCCACATGGGTTCAGGTGTGCTCTTGCCATGCTTATGTCTGAAAAACTGAAAAAGGCGAAGCTGACAAATGATGTCAACTTCGCCAGATTATAACTTATGAATGATTGTCGATTATAATATGTAGAACACTTTCTGAGGATATGGTCAGGTGTTCCCGATACATCAGTAGCTCACCTTCACTCCGACATAATAGCTTCTCGGCATGGAAGGACCATAGATGTAGCTGGAATCACGATTCCATCCCTTGTCTAAGTCCTTTTGGTATGAGTTTGTGATATTCTGGATACCACCATTCACCTGAAGGGTAAGATATTTGTAGATTTTGAAGTCGTATGCCAATTTCATGTTCACTTCCATAAACTCAGGTGTATTCACTGCTTCAGGTTTCTCAACACCAGAACCAGCGGAATGGCCAACTAACATGCTGCCAGTGTAGTTTCCCGTGATAGAAGCAGTGAAGTTTTTCACAGGTGTGAAGCTTGCTGTGAAATAACCGTATGTATCAGGAGTGCGCATCATCTTCTTGTATTTCTGCTCCGGCACCTCGTCATTCCATGCGATAGCTTCATCATAATGACTCTGCTGCAGTGTGAGTCCTGCCTGGAGAGTAAACCAACGGGTGAACATTGCCTTGCCCTCCAGATTCAATCCGAACACCCTGGCACCGTAGGCATTATAACGCTCCTGCACGGTATTGCCCTGTGCATCAGGCTGGTCGAGCTGGCGAAGGGCAAATACATCATTCAAGTCGGTATAGAATCCTTCAATCAGGAGATTTGTCTGCACATTGCCGAACTTGTGATACATATCAGCTGACACGCTGAAACTGTTGGAACGTTCCTCCTTCAGATTGTCTGCCAAGACCGTAACCAATCGCTCACCGCCGACCACACCTACATGGAGGTCTTCATCAAATGCCTGTGGCGCACGGAAACCGCCGGCATAAGTGATGCGCAGATTCACATTCTCTGTGGGATTGAAACGGAGGTTGGCACGTGGACTGAATATGACATGGTCTATAAGGTTGTGCTTGTCAAGTCTGCCACCCAAGAGGAAACTCCACTGCTTGTTCTTCCATTCATTCTGGAAGAACATACTGCCGATGCGGACATCCTGCTTGAAGTCGCGGTCGTAACCGAGTATGACATCCTTCAAACCGTCGAAGTTGTACTCTGCACCAAGGGTCAGGTCTGATGGCATGAATAGCAATTTGTCGAATGAGTGAACATATTGTGTTCCAGTGATGTAGGTCAGATCATGCGTTGTGCCGTATGCTTTCTCTGCCATTGCCATATCTTCTTCCGTTCCCTCTCCGATACCACCATAATAACTCTTGCGGGATGTGGTCTGGAATGAGAAATAAGCCGACAGACGGTTCTTCTCATCAGGGGAGAAAAAGTCGTAGGTGAGCCCACCGCCCTGGATGTCATGTTCCACCTGTTCTGTGATATTGGCTGTGTGAGGAACCTGATCGAGCTTGTTGCCACCACGGCGGAACTCATGAATGCCGTGATACTGGAGGCTCAATTTGGAATATGGACTGAGACGAAGGTAAGAATTGAGGCCGAAAGTATGGTTGTCCAATTCTGGCAACTCCGTGTAGCCATCGCCATCATGGTCATATCCCTGACGAGTGCGGGTCTGTCCATAGGCGTACACACCTGCCTTGTTGTCATCTGTTACCAGAGAAACATTGCCCGTTGTTATGTTGTCGAATGAATTGGAACCGCCCTGCGACATGAATGTATGTCCGAATGAAGCGGAATTGCGAATAGGTTCCTTGGTGATGATATTGATGGTTCCGCCGATTGCAGATGCACCGAAGAGGGCAGAGCCTCCACCACGAACCACCTCTACGCGGTCAATCATATTGGCAGGAATCTGCTCCAATCCATACACACCATTCAGAGAAGAGAATATAGGGCGGGAATCCACCAGTATCTGGGAATAGTGACCGTCCAGTCCATTGATGCGTACCTGCGTGAAACCACAGTTCTGGCAGTCGTCTTCGGTGCGCACACCAGGCTGGAAATTAAGTCCTTGCGCCAGGCAGGTGGACTGGGTTATGTCAAACAGTTTGGCTCCAATCACATTTACGAGGTTTGGAGCTAATCTGCGCTTGGTCTCGTTTCGGTTTGCTGAGACTACGACCTCGTCGAGGCTCAGATCGACAGGAGTAAGCGTGAAATTAAGTTCCAGGCTTTTGTCGCGCTTGATGGTAACGCTCTTGCTTTCAGTGGTATATCCCATATATTTAGCCTCGATGACGAATGTGCCTTCCGGTAAGTTCTTCAAATAGTAGTGGCCAGTCTTGTCGGTCGTCGTGGCGATGGTGGTACCCTGCACATGGATGATGACATAAGGCAGGTGTTCGCCTGTCTTGGAGTCTTTCACGTGGCCATAGATGTTGGCATCTGTGTTCTTGACAGTTTTCTCTGTATTGTTATTGTCCTTTAGGATGCTGTTGTTGATGTTTGCGGCTGCCTTGGTAGCAAATGAAACTGTCAATGCCAAAGAAATGAGCATCAACTGGAGAATCTTTGAATTCATTTTACTTGTCTTTGTAATATGTGTCAATAAAATTGTTTTAAGGGACACACTAATCCCTATCATTCACCGGATGCTGTCAGTCTGAGCCTACTCCGCATCGAATCTTCTGACGTGGAAAAGTCCTGACAACAGGCATCAGCGCATGAACGAAGGTGATGAAGAAGCGGAAAACCGTAGAGTGCGGTCATTTCGCTTTCTATCATGAATGTCCGGAAGAAAATGGGGCTATACTGCCTTGTCGTAAAGGCGATAGCCGATTTGTTCTGATTTTTCATCAAAACAACTACAAAGATAAGAGCAGGGGCGGAGCACGAGTGGAATGGATGTCGCTTTGGCGGGTCTTGACAAACGGACAAAACATAACAAAAGCGACATGAACCATAGCAATAACCACTGCTATGTGAATGATGGCTGGTACCACGTATGACAAACTCTGCAACTGACAGAGCACACATTCATGTGCGAAATTCAGTTTGGCAGTAAGATGCCCATTGTGGTGTATGTGATGATCACAATCATAACAATAGAACGTAGCGGCTGTTCCCTCCACCTCCGAATGGTGATGGAAGGTGACGACCATCAGCATTGGTATATACACCAACATCAATAGCCACGCAAACCTTTTTCTTCTATTGCTGAGACTGCGCATTATCCTGAACTATGCTTGTTATTCTCTGATTTCTTGTTCCGTAACGGTAGTATCGCAACTACATACCAAGTGCAAAGTTAGCAAGTTTCTCATATTTCCACAAATTTAGTAATAATAATTAAGTTAATAATCCCAAATGTATTTCCCCGTTTTGCCCACGCGTATCCTTGCAGTTGCAGCCACTTGCAGTCAGCGGCAGTGGAAACAGCCGGTATGTTCTGCATGGTCAGGGCTATAATTGGAAATTCTTGGACAGCAGGATTGAAGGGGTAAAAATGTATTTGCATGGATAGAATTCCCGTCAAATGTACACTTAACCCTTTCTTTGACGCAATTTTCCCCCTCTTTGGCGCAATTTTCCCCCATTTCATCGAGGTTTTTGAGTACTTTTGCAACCGAAATGATTTACAAACTAACTAACTAACTTTATATAACCCGGTCGGTTCAGTCATAAGAACCGCCGGGTTTATATAAGGAAAAAGAAATCTGACGACAATATTAATATTGACACACTATAGACCGTTTTTCGGCAACCAGTGAAAGGCTTCCAAATAATCTCTCGACTAACATAACGTGAAGAAGACAAGTCTTCGTATATTCTACAAACTGACTCACTGACTCCCATAAACAGAAAAGACTACTCATGCCCACCCATCTGTATTCTTTCCATCGCTGCATTACGTGATTCTGCTGAATGGCAGAAGGTGCATGGCATAGCAGACCCCATGATGAAAAACGCTGTTTCGTGCGCAAGAACAGACAGCAGTTGCTCTTCTCAGATGTAGAAGCGGTTCCTCTGCAATGTCATAGTGAGTAAAGGTAGAATGCCAGAAGAGGTACTAAGTCCACTTCCTCCTATATATAAATTAAGGAGAAAATGAGTGGATGCCGTCAGAAGGATAGTTCGTTCCAATCGACAACACAAGTTATTAGCATAGGTAAATAAGATTGTTTTCAAACAAAAAAAAGTTATTTCCAATTAAAGATAATACATAAAAAAGATTTCGACATTAAGAAAGGTTAGTATTAGCTTTACTGTCCGTCCTGCTACGTGAGTAGTGGGCGGACATTTTTTTATGTCATATATTTGCAGGAAACGAAAAAAAATGTTATCTTTGCATCCGCATTGGTCAGAAAGGAGTTTTACGGTCTGGCTGATGGCGGACGGGGTCTGCTAGTTCAATGGATAGAATAAGTCTCTCCTAAAGATTAGATTCGAGTTCGATTCTCGAGCGGACCACCAGTAGAAAGAGTCGCTATTAGGATAACACTTAATGGTGACTCTTGTTCTTATATGGAGAATTAACTACTACTTTTATTATTTCATTATCTGTAATAAACTATATTTTACAAGACCGGACATCAATGAGAACAATCTCGATAATCCTTTTTCTGATGGCATCGCTATGCTTTGGCGAGGCGAAAGCCGTCGTATGGTTTGACGGAAAAAGCCCTGTCACCGTCTGCAAGCAGAAGGATATGGACAAGGTAGTGCGGACTGCGCTCACCATGTTTGCTGACGACATGGAGGCTGTGACCGGCTATAAGGCTCAGAGTGCATCACCGACGAAGGCGAAGATAATGCTTTACCAGCTCGACTGCACACCGAGCGCCGTGAAGAAACGCCTTCTTCATCAAGGCATTGGCATACAGTCGCTTGCCCTCGACACTGACGGCTTCGCCATAGGAGTGGCTGACGGCAAGATAATAGTGGCGGGAAGCAACGGCAGAGGCGTGGCTTACGGACTGCTCGAACTCTCCAGAATGGCAGGCGTTTCGCCCTGGATATGGTGGAACGACGTGGTGCCGGAGAAGAGACAGCGGCTCGAACTGGACGACACTTTCAAGACCGTGCAGAGCGCAAGCGTGGAATATCGTGGCATATTCATCAATGACGAGGACTGGAGCCTGCGCCAATGGAGCTGCCGAACCTACGAACCGGGACCGAAAGGACAGATAGGACCGAAGACTTACAGACGCATATTCGAACTGCTTCTCCGCCTGAGAGCCAATGCGATATGGCCTGCTATGCACCCAGGCACTACGCCTTTCTTCCTCGTGCCGAATGCAAAGGCGGTGGCAGATAGTTGCGGTATAGTCATCGGAACGTCCCACTGTGAGCCTATGCTCCGCAATAATGTAGGAGAATGGGATGAGAAAGTGCGTGGAAGATTTAATTATATCACTAATAAAAAAGCGGTGCAGGACTACTGGATAGAACGTCTGGAAGAGGTGAAGCATTCGCGTGACAATATGTTTACCATCGGAATGCGAGGCATACATGATGGAAACATGGAGGGAGTGAAGACCGAAAAGGAGAAATTTGACGCGCTTCAGCAGGTCATAGACGACCAGCAGGAGCTGCTTCGTCAGCATATCGGCAGTCCGGAGCGCCTTGCTCAGGTATTCGTTCCTTATAAAGAGGTGCTTGATATCTATGAGAAAGGACTCAAAGTGCCTGATTATGTCACCCTGATGTGGTGCGACGACAACTACGGTTACATCACCCGCATGAGCAAACCGGAGGAACAGAAGCGCAAGGGTGGGGCAGGAGTGTATTACCACCTCAGCTATTGGGGACGGCCGCACGACCATCTCTGGCTCACCACCACTCAGCCGGGACTCATCTACAACGAGATGCGACAGGCTTACGACCATAATGTCAGGAAGATATGGATAGCCAATGTGCATGACCCGAAGGTGGCAAGTTATGACCTCGAACTGTTTCTTGACCTCGCCTGGGATATCAACTGTGTCAAGGAAAACCGTGTGGATAATCACTATCACGCATGGCTTGAGGCGCAGTTCGGACAGGCGGCAGCCCGGAAACTATTCCCTGCTATGCAGACATTCTATCGCCTTGTAGGGCAGAGACGACCGGAATTCATGGGCTGGAGTCAGGTGGAACTCGACAAGAAGAAATACAATCGCGGTCTGTCACCTATCCAGAATACGGATTTTACCCATGAATTCGGCGACGAGATGATGCGCTATCTCGCAGAGTATGAGCGTATAGGCGATGCAGTAATCGAGGCTGAGAGACTCGTCCCGCAGCGTCTGCTCCAGCAGAACTGCAACGCTTATTTCGCTATGATAAAGTATCCGGTGCTTGCAGCCGGACTAATGGCAAAGAAGATGCTGTATGCACAGAAGGCACGCGAACTGGCTTCTGACTCCATCCTCGCCCGGAATGCCGAGGTGAAGGACAGCATCCGCCTCTATTCCGCATTGGCAGAGAAGGCGGCAAACGGCATCATCAGCCTCACGAACGATGGATACAACGCTGACAAGACAGGAAAATGGACGTATCTCATGGACTATAAGCCGCGTAATCTCCCCGCTTTCGGTATGCCGCCATTGCCTGTCAAGCCGGAAAACACCGGGGATATAGCCTGGAATGCACCGTTGCCATCGCAGACCAAAGCACAGTGTGCCGCTCCATTTGCTGCCGATGACGTCATTTCATCGGACGATATAGCCTGCAATATGCCGGAAGGCGCAAGGCAGATCGCGATGTTGGGACACAGTATGAAGGCTGTCTCCATCCCGAAAGGCAAGACATTGTCCTACCGTTTCACCACTGGCAGAGAGGGAGATGCGCTCCTTCGCATCGCACTAATCCCCACACAGCCTAATGATGGCGGCGACATCCGCTTTGCGGTAAGCGTTGACGGAGGAGAAGAGAAGGTCTTTTCGCTCAAGGAACCGTTCCGTTCTGAACGCTGGAAGCAGAATGTGCTCCGCGGACAGGCGATGAGAACCATGCCGGTCAGTATGGCGAAAGGTGTGCATACAGTCTCCATCCGTGCCTTGGACGACCACATCGTGATGGACCAATGGATGCTGGATTTCAAGCCGTTGCGCCGCTCTTACCTCTTTCCGTGACAGCTGTCAGGATAAGGAGAGACGGGCGAAATGAGGAAAAAACTTTGTCATGTCAAAAAAAATCACTATTTTTGCAGAATAATTACAAATAAGTTATTCTTTTACTGTCACAAAGTGACATAATAATCAGATGAAGAAACTGTTTATCGAAACATACGGATGCCAGATGAATGTGGCTGACTCTGAGGTGGTAGCCTCAGTGATGCAGATGGCTGGCTATGAGACTTGCGAAGATATTGACGAGGCGGATGCCGTTTTCCTCAATACCTGCTCTGTGCGTGAGAATGCGGAAAACAAGATATATCATCGTCTTGAGGCGCTGTATAATATCAATAAGAACAAGCACCGCAAGGTAATCCTCGGCGTGCTCGGATGTATGGCAGAGCGTGTCAAGGACGACCTCATAGAGCATCATCATGCCAATCTCGTGGCAGGACCGGACTCATATCTGACTCTCCCCGACCTTATAGCGCAGTGCGAACTGGGTCAGAATGCCATCGACACAACGCTTTCGCTCACAGAGACTTACCGCGATGTACTGCCAAAGCGTGCTCATGGTATGCACATATCCGGCTTCGTGAGCATCATGCGTGGCTGCAACAACTTCTGCCATTACTGCATCGTGCCTTACACCAGAGGTCGTGAGCGTTCACGAGACGTGGAAAGCATCATCCGCGAGGCGAAGGATCTCGCTGAAAAGGGATACAAGGAAGTGACACTTCTCGGTCAGAACGTCAATTCATACGTATGTGGCGACGTCACTTTCCCTATGCTTCTGCGCATGGTGGCTGAGGCTGTGCCGACCATGAGAGTGCGTTTCACCACGTCACACCCTAAGGATATGAGCGACGAGACGCTGCAGGTGATCGCTGATATGCCGAATGTCTGCAAGCATATCCATCTGCCTGTGCAGAGCGGATCGGACAGAATACTCAAGCTCATGAACCGTAAATACACCCGTGAATGGTATCTTGACCGTGTGGCTGCTATCAAGCGCATCATCCCTGACTGCGCCATCACCACCGATATATTCGTGGGTTATCACTCAGAGACAGAGGAAGATCACCAGATGTCGCTCTCTCTCATGAGGGAAGTGGGATATGCCAGCGCATTCATGTTCAAGTATTCGGAGCGTCCCGGCACCTATGCCTCAAAGCATCTGCCTGACGATGTGCCGGAGGAAACGAAGATAGCTCGCCTCAATGAGATGATTGCCCTGCAGAATGAACTCTCTGCTGCCAACTACAAGCTCGATGAAGGCAAGGAATTTGATGTCCTTGTGGAAAACTATAGCAAGAGAAGTCGTGAGCAGCTCTGTGGCCGCACCGGGCAAAACAAGATGGTGGTTTTCGACAAGGGCAACCACCACATCGGCGAGACTGTCCGTGTACGCATCACCAGAAGCACCTCCGCCACCCTCTTTGGCGAAGAAGTCAATCCGTGATTCCCACGCTATAGCCAAAGGAAACAAATGCACGACAAGTGCAGAAACAATATCAGGAGCCATCCTTCTCAGTGATTTCCGCCACTGAAGAGGATGGTTCCAATTCTTTGATTTATATGCTGTTATACCAAATGCGGGGATTTCATTAAGCAGAATGTGGGAATTTCATTAAGCAGAATGTGGGAATTTCATTAAGCAGAATGTGGGAATTTCATTAAGCAGAATGTGGGAATTTCATTAAGCAGAATGTGAGGATTTCATTAAGCAGAATGTGGGAATTTCATTAAGCAGAATGTGGTTTTCTGGCATAAAGCCTTAATGTATATCATTGAAAATAGACAAAGGCAATGATATACAATTAGGCATAAAACATAATTTTTGGTATTTCCAAGAATCGTTTCCTGATCTAAGACCTTAAACATACATGTTTTTAACTACTGTTAACACTTTTCCGACCTTCTTTTCAGAAAAATATTATTTGTCGTTTGTAATTCCACCCTTCCACCTTAGTGTTGTTACTACTTTGATAATCAGTGGTTTATGTGAGGTGGAATTAGGGTGGAATTAAGGGTGGAATTACATGAAGTTCCACCCATAGTTCCATCCTAATTCCACCATATCTAACGCATTGACTATTAAATACATAAGATAGCGAAGGTGGAAGGGTGGAATTACTTTTGCATAAAATTATT
>CAKQPF010000062.1 GCA_934256705.1 uncultured Prevotella sp. | reverse complement strand
TTCAGAGTGTTGTATCAACAACTTAACGGGTGATTTCAGCTTCTGTTTTCCGGAACATCTAACTGGACACCCTATTTGTTTGGTACTGTCTTCCAGACAGTCGCTCATTATGCAGTTATAATCCCGAGACTTCGTCCCGGGTTACTCTCGCTTCGCTCGGTGCTGTCTTCCAGACAGATCATTCTACTAAACAACTAAACCACTAAACCACAAAACAACAACCTACCTATCTTCCACTCTCTTCCCTTTTCCACCTATTATATATATACCGCGCAGGAGAGCGGATGTGCCTTTCTTCGTAGTGTTGCCGATGCGCTGGCCTGAGACGGTGAAGACAGGCGAGAGGGAAGGGGGGGAGGCTGTGGAAGAACCGTAGAGGATGGAGAGAATGCCGGTTGGCAGGTCGGAGGAATCGGAGAAGAGGAAGCGGATGCCCTTGGATCCGGAGACCACCTGTTCTCCTACGCCGGAGCTAACCATCACGGCAGGAAGCCATGCCCTGTACGCTTTCAGTTGACTGCCAGTGAATTTATAGAAACCGAGTCCGAAATTCTTGTTGGCAAGCACGTAGCAGTCGTTGTTGATGGCAGAGACAGGTATGTCGGAGGAGTTTCCCTTGAGGATGGTAGGCGTGGTGCTTGAGCGTGACGTGGCCTTGAACACATAGTCGGCAGCCGGACCGAACACTACGTATCCCTTGTCCTTGTTGAGCACATCGACGGGAGTGAGGGTGACGTAGAAGTCTTCCACCTTGTCTTCTGCAGTTGTCTTTCCGTGTGCCGTGACGGCATAGACGGTGGCACCGTCTTCCGTTGGAGCCTTGGCATTGTAAGGCAGGCAGATGGTGCTCCATCCGCATGGTCTGCCTTCATCGTCGGTGAGAGAGCCGAGAGGATTGATGGTGAGCGTGTATCTCTGTGTCTCCACATAATTGATTGCCTTTGTGGCAGCACCGAGACCGCCATATTGGTTTGCGGCGCGGACGCAGTAGGTTCCGGCTCCGAGAGTCAACTGGTCGAGACTGATGCCCGTGATGCCGTCGCTGTCATTTGATTCCGCCACCTGATCCTTATAGGTCCACTTGCCGTTTTCCATTCGGAAGATGAGATAGCAGAGGGCAGAAGGGTGGCTGTGCCATTGCAGTCTGTCATCATCTATCTCGATGTTGTCATCCCAAGGGTCGGAATTGTTCATGTCCTTGTCCGCCTCATTGCCAGAGACGGCGTCTATCTGGCGTGTGCGTTCCACGGGGTCGTAGCCGTCGAGACCGCCCAGCACGTTCTTGATGGTGTATTTCATTGCATCGCCATCAGAGAGCACGCAGTCGTCAGAGCCTGCAGCAGGACTGCAAGCCGCGAGGGAACGACCTCCGAGCGAGAGCACGGTGGACTGTCCCGTGCCTGTGGCGCTTGGCTTCATGGAGTGGTTTTCGTGGAAACGCAGCACGGCGTTGGCTGACATTACTCCCCATCCCTGGTCCTTTGGCAGCACGTGCATGGTGGTGTTGAGGAAGGTGACGGCAGGAGACTTGTCAGGATTGTTGGCCCACGGGCGTGCGAGAGTCCATGTCTTGTCAGCGAGTTTGTCCATCTGGCTGAGAGGATATTCCGGCTTTGCATTGCAGTTGCTGAACACATATCCCCACCGCTGGCCGGCAGTCTGTGAAGGAGCGGCAATATTGTTTCCAGCCCTGTCACGGATGATGATGTCACATCTCTCAAACCAGATGTTGCCGTCGCCGCACACCCAATCCACTGCGCCTCCAATCCGGCAGTCTTCCAGATAGCCGCGATAGTCGGGGATGCTGTTGGTGGAGTAGTATGTGTCCTGCCAACTCATCATTGAGACATTCTTCAGTGTGGTGCGCTGTCCCTGGTCCCAGAATGCCACGGCGCGTCCAGCCGGACTTCCGCCTGTGTTGGCACCCCAGTAGTTGAATGTATTCTCCAGGCTCAGGTCTTCGCAGTAGAAGTCCTTGGCATTGGCACCGCCGGCATTCTTGCCTATATGCAGCGTGGAGGTGTAGCTGATGCCTTCCACTGTAGGCTTGTTCCATATCCTGACGCCTTTGCGGCTCTGTCCGATGAGTGAGACATTGGAGCGTGATATGAGAGTCCTTCCGTTTGTCTTGCCGAGCATGTCCTCCACCGGTTCGCCCTTGTCATTGCGTGGCCAGTTGCCGTCGGAATCCTTGCCATAGCTCTTGAGTGGCTCGTTGCCTTTCAGTTCATAGTCGCCATCCGGCACGAAGATGTAGTATCTCTCTGTGCCCGGCGCTGCATTGGCTGCATTGATGGCATCTTCGAGCGAACCGTCCTTGCCCACGATGAAGTCAAACCTGTCATGGGAGATGTCGTGGGAAGTGCCTCTTGTGGAGAAGCGCATGAAGAAAGAAAGGGCGGTGCCTTCCTGCGTAGTGGTCAGTACCTCATTATATCTGTTGCCGTAAATATCCTCGAAGAAGTCTGTCTTGATAGGCACGGTGATGTCCTTGACGTTAGCCAGATCCCAATAGTAGAAGGTCAGTTCCCTGCCTTGGTCGGCAGTCCATGATTCCATCTCGTCGCGTATCGGGCTCACGTGGAGCGAAGCGCCCTTCATGGTGCGGTCGAACACCATCTTGACATAACCGCTCGGAGGCATATTGTCGATGGAAATCTCCTTGGAAGTGTATTTGGTACCGTTGACATTGTAATACAGGAACTTGGGAGCCGTGCCTTCAGGAGCCTTGAGCGTGAAGTCGATAGTGTAGGTATCGAGCAGCGAACCGCCATTGCTGAGCAGTCGGATGACAGCCTGCGGATTGCTGATGGTGGGCTGTTCCACCTGTATGGTGCCCATTCCGTCGAAGGTGGAGGCGGAGACATCTCCTATCTTTTCCACCACGAAGCCGTTGGCATCGACCTCTTCCTTGCCGTAGGCATCGAGAGAGATAGGGCAGGTCTCGATAGTGATGTGCCTGTTTGCCTTCAGATCAGTGATTTCGGCATCCGTCAGCGCCTTACCGCCTATGGAAACGCTTTCCAGTTGTGGACGGGAAAGAGTCTGCGGCATATATGTGACGGAGAAATAGGTATAGTATCTGCCGTCGCTCTGGAAGTTGACGGTCTGCTTTCCCTCGCTTCCCTTCCAGACGGTAGAGACCTTGTCGCCAGCCGTGTATCCGCCATTGGCATTGGTGGCACCGGCAATCTCTGTGGAACTGATCTGGTTGACGGCTTCCAGTTCTATCTTGCTACCATTGGTGACTTGGAATGTCAGTATGGAACCGTTGTTGATCTGGCATCGGCTGTCATCGCTCGTATTGTTGAATTTGCCCTTTGTGGCATCGAGGTCGATATGGATGTCGATGAATTCATTCTCGTTCTTGTATATCTGGGTGACGAGGACACCGGTGGTACGTTCCACTGCAATGCTCGGTGCACCGTTGGAACGCCTGAAGTCCCACGTGGCTTTGTAGCCCTCGGTATTGGTCATGTCTTCGTCGAAAAGAGTGAATGAATTCTTCTCGAACACGGGATAGAGACGCAGACTGTAGTCGGGAGTCTCATTTGATGCTGCCCAGTTGTGGGTGAGGGCATAGGATTTGCCAAACTCATAGACGTGGCCAGCCGAGACATTCTCGCTGAATGACTTGCTGTCGTCATAGAGATTGTCCTTCCAGTGTTTCAGGGTATGGCCGGAATAGTAGAGGGTGGTGTTCCTCGGAATAGTGAATTCATCGCCTTTCTCCAGCCATTGTGCTGTAGGAGCGATGCCGGAAGCATGCTGTCCCGGATTGAACGTGACGTAATAAGTAGGCTTTTCCTTGAAATAGATGCGCAGATTGCGGTGGGATGTGATGTTGAATTCCACCTCATACCTTGTGCGCTTGCCTGCCTTTGCCTCTTCTGCTGTAGGCTCAATCCTGCGAAGTTCGAATACGGTCTTTCCATCGCCGGTCCTTTTTCCCCAGGAATTGCCGTCAGCATTAGGAGAGACGGTGGTGGTCGTAGTGCCATTGTCGAGGTCAACCATATCCACCTTGCCGTCGTCGCGCATCTGCAGCACGGCGAGCGGCTTGCCATTGACTATCTTGTCCATATCCACAATCCTGTCAAAGACATATCCGAACTTGCGCTTGAACGAGACGATGGCTCCATTGCCCTGGAGCATGGACACGCCGCCATCCTCCAGAAGGATGGTAGGAGGATTGTCGTCACTGTTTTCCGTGGCCTTAGCAGTGGCATCGATGGAGGTAATCTCGCCCTGCTCTTCATTATCCACGGAGATGCGGAGGTCCACGCGAGCCGCCTTCCTGGTGTATGCCTTGATCCATTTGTAGTAGGAATAGTCGTTGCCGATGACGATAGGAATGCGGGCCGCCGAACTGTGGGTGGTGTAGGAATATATGTATCCGTCGGCTGTCTTGACGCATTCCGTAGGTACTACTCCGTCGATGGTGGTGGAGGAGATAGGAGCATAGGTGTATATCTCAAACCTCGTGTCGGCACATGAGGCGATGGTCAGCGTGGTGCCAGGACCTATTGCAGCCCATTCCTTCAAGTCAGTGTTGCGCACGAAGCCCTTCTTGCCTGTGTTTATCCAAAGAGCCACGTCGCGGGTATGGTCAAGGTTTGCACCATTCTCGATGATGTGAACCTCGACCTTACCGGAATAGTAGAAGTCTTTACCCTCAGGGACATTGAGATGCTGAGCCCTGATACCAGTGGCAGTGCCAAATTCATAGGTGATGACAGGCTCATTGGTACGGTACATCATTCCGGCAGGGTTTTGCTCGAAGACAGGAATCAAGGTGATATCCTTTTTTGCTTCTGTGAATGAATAGTTCTTGCCCAGTTCATATTCATCGCTGAAGTCATCTTTGTTGACCCAATATTTCAGGGTGTAACCCTTCTCGATGGACGTAGCATCGTAGGTCTTGAAGATGGTATAGTATTTTGGGATGAAGAAAGAATGGCAATTCTCCTGGTCATCAGGAGCCATGCTCTTCCCGTCAAGAGCCAGAATCTCCTCTGCATACTCATTCTTTCCATTGGCATCCTTGCCCTTTAATAGTTTGCAGAGCCAATTACCGTTCTCGTCCTTCAGACGGAAATGGACGCTGCCCTCAATGCCGAGAGCGAAGTGGGCGTAGTATGTCACGCTGTCATTCTCGGCAGGAGCGGTGCATGAATAAATGGCAGAAGAAGACACCTCCTCGCCATCTTTGGAGTCCTTGGTCCATTTTTCTATTACATAGTCGTCAGCGGCATCCGTACTTGCCATTATGCCTGGCTCACCAGCCACGAAGTAACTCTCCACGAAGCCCTCGCCTTTCAGGTAGAAATTATCGTGAATGTCGTCTGCCACGAAGTCCACAGTGCCACGAGACTTGTCAGCAGTCACCAGACGCACCTTGGACATAGGCTTGCGCACATACTCCACAGTCACGGTCTGTGTCTCTTTTCCCACGGTGTATTCCGCAGTATAATTCGTTCCAATGACGTTTCCATCCTTGTCTTTTTTCTCATTTTCTGTCATTGTGAGGGCTTTTTCTCCCACCTTGAATGTGCTTATCTCATAACCATAACCCGGCTCAGCAGTGATAGTTACCTTGTCGCCTTCCTTGTATCTCTTGCCGGTGTTTGATCCTTCAGCCGGAAGAGTCTTTTCTAAAACCAGAGAAGCCTTGTCTGGATTATCCTTCCTGTCCTTTAGAGGTTCGGAGATAATCCTGTTTTCCAGCAGGACATCAGGGAGGGCAGGGTAGGTCACTTCAAGATATTCGAAGAATCCATAGGTCTTTTTGGAGCCCCCATTTATTACCTTGATGTAAAGGTATTTTGCGTTGCCATTGTAAGAGAAGGAGAGAAGTCTCAGATTTTCTACGGTGCCATGGGCTTTGGCAGTGGCGGATTCGTCGTCATAGAAAACTATCTCTGCCAGTTTATCGTCATTATTGCCGTCTGTAGGCAGTGAGAAGAAGGTCTCGTTGATGTCTTGAGGTTTTTCCTTATCCACCTTTCCTGAAGCCTTCAGCTTCACATTCATGCCATAAACGGCAGGAATGCGGAGGACGAGACCAGCATTCAACTGTGCACCTTTCGCCTCGTTGCCGTTCCTGTCTTTCAGATAGTTGACTCTGGCATCATTGTTGTCTGCCTTCGCTCCCGAGAGTATGAGGGGCAGGTCAATCCTGTTATCATTGTTGACAATGACGGATTCGGTGTAGGAGAAAGACTTGTCATTTTTGGCAGTGAATGTGCCTGAGATGACTGGAGCGCCATCTTTCTGGTCGAAATACCATTTGGCTGTCACCGGACTGTCAGTGTCTGTAACATGTCTCTCACATCGTGTGACGACAGGAGTGAGCGTAACGTCCTGCGTGAAGATGTGTCTCGTGCCGACAGGATAGATTTCATTGCCGTCAGTCCATCCGGTCAGGGCATAGTCTTCCTTGAAGAGAGTGGTGTTCTGCGGAATGGTTATCCCGCCGTCATTATCGGTATATATGGCATCCGGCACGTTGCCGTCAATCTCGGTCTTGCCCTTGTCGAACGAGATGAGAGGGAGCCGCTCGAAGATGGCTTCGCAACTGAGGTCTTTTTCCAGCGGGTCAATGCGGATCACCTGGGTGTCTCCCATGTCAGAACTGGTGTCGTAGTCTCTCCATTTCACGAATTTGTAGCCTCGGGAAGGCGTGGCTGTGAGCGTAAGGCTCTTGCCTGACACTATACTGAGAGCTGCTGGCGAATGGGAAACCTTGCCGCCTTCAGCCGGTTCGGCAGTGGCAGAGACGTTATGATAAAGACCTTCATATTCCACACCGCTGAAAGTGCCGGAGATAACGATGTCATTGAATCCCCATTGCTTTTTGAGAGTCAGAGTGTATATATGGATTTTCAATGCCCATTCCTCGGCAGCGCCTGGTATGTCGGCAATGTTTGTCTTGAAATCTTTCTCGGAGAATGTCTGCATATTGTCGCGTGAGGGCAGTACGCTCTCGATGAGAGGATACTTATTGCTTTCGCATTGGAGTTCCGCATCCATCAGTCCGCTGCCTGTAGCAAAAGCCATTGCGCTGAAGGAAGCGCTGGTCGGGCGGAATGAAATGCCGGCTTTAGGGATGATGTTGAATGCAATGGACGACTCATCGTCAATGCCATCCACTACGTCGTCCTTTGTTGCTGGCGTGAAGGAAGCGGCTATGATGTTGTCCTTGTTGTGGATGTCTTGTTTCAATTTCTTGCCTATTACCGCCTTTGTGCCTTTGTCCATGATGTCGGCGATGCTGTTGCCTTCGATTGTAGGGACAGTCTGCAGTTCGCCTGTTGTATTCCAAGACCATGTGAAAGAGGCGCTGACATTGACGTATGCGGTGACGATGTCAGAAGGATCATTATCTCCTGACACGGCTATTATCTTGATTACCTTGCCATTGGTCTCAGCTGAAGGGATGACACCGCTGCATGGTTTGCTCTCTTTGGTCGGGGCAGTGCCGTCTGTGGTGTAATGGAATGTGGCTTCGGCATCCCCGGCTTCACGCTTCTCCACGGAGATGGAGCCGTCAGCATTGATAGTGACCTTTGGCTTATTGGTCTGCTCTACATTGGCGATAGCCCCCTTATGGAAGGCAGATGCTTGCGCTTTGCCTGACATGAGCAGTGCGAATATCAGGAAACAAACCGCAATGAACCGCGAAGTGAGCACATTGACCGTTAGGGAGTGATGATTATGTGTGTCAGATAAGTCTGTCAGAGTATTCATATCTTGAGTCGTTGTTTGTCTGCAATACAAGTGAACAAAAATGGATGGAGCATGAATGAATGTGGATAAACAGCTTACTGTTCGTCCACGAGAAGCAAACCCTCAGCCTTGTCTTCGTCGGCAAGAACATAGAGATAGCGTGGCTTTATGAGGATGCGGATGGCGTTTATGTGCCCTGGAAGTCCGGCTTTTATCGAGTCGAAATTCGCTTTGCTGAATGCAATACGGCTCGTGATGTCCTCTCTTGCCGTTACTTTCCCGTCCCTTGAGAGCTCCACATCGTAAGTCACCTCGATGGTAGGATTGAATGAAGCGTCGGGGATGGCGTAGAAATCACTGCCCCATTTGCGGTATATGCCGTTGGTCACGATGAGCGTCTTGGTGCTGGAGTCGTAGTATTGCTGCTCATTCGTGTCATTGTTGGAATTGTCTGAGAATGAGATGGCTATGGCATCGGCATCCTCTATCGTAGCCTTTCGTATGCCAGACCATGCGATGTCGGATGCGTTCCATGTGCTGTTGGTGGCATCCCATGTGTATGTTCGGCTCACTGTTCCTCCTGATGGAAGGTCATTGCCATAGAGCCTGACGCTCTTGATGCGGAAATGACGGATGGCATTCATCGAAGGGTCAATCTGAAACTGCACGTTGTAGCCCGTCAGAGTCTGGTCAAAGAGGAAATGAATCTTCTCCTTTGTGTCGATGATGTCCTGGGTCTCATGCACCGGAACATTGCTTATGATGGGTGCATACCTTGTGTCGGTGAGAATCGGAAGCGCGTTGCTGCCTTCTGAAAGGGCAGGGATGTCGAAAGAAAGGGTGTAACAGCCCTGCGTTCCTTCGGCTTTGGTGAATGCGACTCCCTCACGATAAGGCATGTAAGCCACAAAGTCGAACGTCTTGGAATGAGCGAAATCAGCCCAGTATTTCTCGTCCTTCTTATCGTTGTATTTCCACGTTTTGCCCGTAGTGTCGTAATTCATGCGGACATTAGAGAGCATGGAAACGGCGTCAGGCGAGGCAGAAATCGAGGCGGACACCATGTCATGATAGCCGAAAACGCCCATCGTGGCAGGATGCTTTGCGGCATCATACTGCTCATATCCGTTCGTGCCCCTTGTGATGGGCTTCTCTGCGATGGCAGAAAAGGAGATAAGACCGTAGTCGTCGGGGTGCTGCACAGGCAGATCGTCTTCGCTTTGGCAGGCGATGAGAATCAGGGATGCAGTGAGATATATGTGGGAATTATTGATTGTCATGTTCGTTTCTTTGTTTTTTTTTCGATAGGAAACCAGCCGGTAACGTGGCTGGCACAGTGGCGGGGCGCTTATGTTTCACTACCAATCGTCCGTTCCTGTGCCGTTATTGTCGAAATTAGTGTCGTCTTTCCATATCTCCACTTCCACCGGAACGAAGTCTATCGGCTGGTCATTTTCCAGTTGTGCCGGTGCCCATTGCTGTGTCTTGTTCTGAGCTATGTTTATTTTTGACAGCTTATCCTTGGCTCGGTAGTAAGTTCGGTTGCCGCTCTTGTCGTGTCCCAGCAGGTAGAGCGTGCTCTGTCCGATATTGTCAGCCTTGAGATTTATCGGTGCAAACATCATATAAGCGATGATATAGCCGCGCTTTACCGATGAACGCTTGTCGTAATATTGGTTGTTTTCTGTGTAGTAAAGGTCGAATCCGTTCTGCCCGGTGACGTTTCCGCTCTCGTCTTTTACGTCCTTCCGGAAAGCCAAAGAGACGATATGGCTGGTGACAGGATTGGTGAAGGCCTTCGCTGCATCCGACTTTGTGATGTCAAGGTCGGCGTCAATGATGAAGTTTGCATCCTTGTTGATGACCTGAATGCTGTCATAATATCCTTCGGCAGGTATTCTCAGATAAAAGCGGACGATGGATCCGAGGCGAGTGAAATGGAAAGACGCTTTGCCATCGACAGGCGCTGTGGCGGATGAAACCATGTAATCATACTTGCCGAGATGCGCTGAAGCCTTCGCTTCTGATTCGAGATAGGCGGTCATCATCTCGTCAGAGTCGTTCCTTTTATAGTAAGCATCCATGTTGACACTCTCTTTCTGTATCTGGTTACGGAATGTGGCATGGACGGCATTCTTGTTTTCATCCACTGTGGAAAACGGACTATAGGAGACGTATTGCTTGCCTCCCTTAAGCATCTGGACTGCATCGTCATCATTCTTGAACTTGGCACTGAGCCCGTTTATCTCAGTTGGGAGAATGCCGAATCTCTGCTGTGTGGTGGCAATGCCGGCGGATTCAGAGGGGAAAACGCCGATTGCGTCAGTCTGTTCCCATGCGAAAGTCATGGCGCGGAGCGTGGGACTGAATATGAGCGTGGAGCGTGTCACGTCCTCATCGGCGGTTTCCATCTCCGGGATTATGCCGATGACAGCGTCGCCTGTGTCAGAGATAGGGGAGTCTTCTGCCTCAGAAGTCGCAATGTCGGCAGTGCAACTGAGAAGCAGGACAGACATTATGAGAGCTATGATGTATGGATAATTCTTTCTCATACCGAGGTGTTGGTTAGCGTTTGATGTATTTCTTGCCGTTCATGATGTATGGTTTGCCATTCTCATGTCCCGTGATTTTCCTTCCGGAAAGGGAGTAAGCGGAATTGTCTTGCAGCCTATGGAGTGGGGCAGAAGCCTCCACTCCGGTGATTCCATCATTCGGATCGTAAGTCAGAGTGTGGTCTGTGTCGATGGGAAAATCACTTGCAGTGACGGAGGGAGACTCCAATGTGGATGCTATGGCAGTGCTGGCAGTCTGTCTGTCGCCTCCTTTGTTGCCCTTGGCATTCGCATTTTTCCCTGCAATGACTACGGGATAAGTCTTTCCGGCCTGCAGGTCAGTGCCTCGGATAAATGCTTCGCGCTCTATTCCGTCCTCTGTCGTGATGGTGACTTTTATCACTTTGTCGGTCAGATTCGTAGGGAAAAGGGACATATAAGTGACCAATGGTTTGCCAAATTCAGGCTCGATATTGTCCAGAAGGAGAGTGAAAGCATCGCTTTTCCTCGTCGCCGAGACGGTCTGCTCCGGCAGATTCATCTCCGCTTCGGTGACAAAGACAGGCTCGTCAGCGGACAATGTGATGGATTTCACCAGTCTGTCATCCTCCATCTGCCATTCTATGCGGATGATGCTGCACAGATGGCTCAGCGTTATGTCGGCGGTATTGGCACCCGTGGTATATCTTCCCATCATGAAGTCGAATGCTGACAGGTGGCTGAGGTCATCGTTCCGGCTCTGCTTCTGTCCGGTGAAAAGGATCGGGAGTGCCGTTATCTTATGACCTTCTGATACGTATCGGGTGTTGTAAGGGGCGTAAGCGTAGTATGATGTGTTGGCTTTCGTGCTCCATCCCATCAGTGAGAGGAAGGCCTGATGCGGGTCGTCGTCGGTAGAAACCACTTCTCCATAGATGCGTGAGCCCGACAAGGTGTAGGTGCCCACCTTGTCTTTCTTTTCCCAACTGAATGCTATTCCCTTGTCTGGAGAAAAGATATAGTCGTTTGCGGAGACATTTCCCACCGCCATCAGAGTAAGAATAAGTGCGTATAATGCAGTTTTTATCATTTGTCAGTTTTTGTTCCTTGTGTCGATGTCCTTTGTTTTTACGGTTTTCAGATACGTTGTCACAATAGTATTTTATTTCAGAAAAACGCGTACAAAGATAATATAATTATCTTGTGCACGCAAGAAAAACTGTGCTTTTGTGTCGTATTTCTCTGATATTACTCCATTTTTCTTGCTTGAAAAAGCGTGGAATACGGATTTTTTTATTAACTTTGCACTGTTGAGGGTTGTTGGTTGTGGGTTTTGGGTTGTCGGTATTTTACCACATACCTGCCGATAATCAACGACCAACAACCCACAACCAACGACCCACAACCAAAACAAAACCCCACAAATGCCTACATTCCAGGAATTAGTAAACAGTCTCCAAAATCATTATCCGCAAGGTGAAGCAAAGAGCATAATGAAGCTTTACCTCGAAAAGCGATTCTCATTGAGTTTCGTAGATGTGTGTCTTGGTGGGCTTTCATCGCTCGATGATGCCCAACTCGAAGAACTTCAGCGGGATATGAGTCTCCTTAAAGCCGGCGTTCCTGTGCAGTATGTGATAGGGACGGCTGAGTTTTACGGTCGTGATTTCTTCGTAAAGCAAGGCGTTCTGATACCTCGTCCGGAGACGGAAGGCATTGTTGATATAATCAGAAATGAGATTAGCCGAATGGAAAGTTCTTCCTGTGCATCCGCCAAACCATCATTTGACGCTGCGAAAGGGCAGGAAAAGCGCCACATTCTGGACGTGGGATGCGGTTCGGGATGCCTTAGCGTAACCTTGGCATTGGAGACTTGCTCGCAAGTGACGGCGTGGGACATCTCCGAAATCGCCCTTGAAGTGACGGGGAAGAATGCAGAACGCCTTCAGGCGGATGTAGTCGCAGTGAGACAGGATGCGCTACATGCTCCAGAAGATGATGCGGAAAAGTGGGATTTCATCGTCAGTAACCCACCTTATATCTGTAATCGTGAGGCATCGGAAATGGAAAGCAATGTGCTTGACCATGAGCCTTCCATCGCCTTGTTCGTGCCTGATGATGACCCGTTGCTGTTCTATCGAGCCATTGCCGAATACGGACTTCATACCTTGAAGCCCGAAGGAATGCTGGTCTTTGAGATAAATCAGACTTATGGAACTGAGACAGCGCAACTTATGGAGGCCATTGGCTACTCGCAAGTGCAGGTCAGTCAGGATATTTTTGGAAAGGACAGATTCGTATATGGCAAGAAAAAGCCCCTCGATTGAGGGGCTTTTTCTTTTTGAAATTATTTCAGTTGCGCCATTACTTTTTGATAATAACGCTGTGTACTCTTCACCTTGTATTTTATGCCACCGTTCCATAGTCGGATGGCTTTCTCGATATCATTAGTAGGATTATACTTACTCATGAATATCACAAACATCTCTCTGCTCTTCTTCACATTGTAACGATCCTTCAAAGTGTAGCGTTTCTTCTCGCCGCGTGCTTTGAGAATCAGGTTGCAGTCTTTCACGCAGATAGGCTTTATCTGCATGGCTCCTACACAGTTGCCACTCTTGGCATTCGGGTCTCCCTTGCTCTCTACTTTAGTAATGGCATCCATCAGAGGATTCCAGTCGAAAGTCTTGTCTGACTTTGCACTGCCTTCAGCGGCAGCAATAAAAATTGAAACAAATACAAGTACAATCTTTGCAATCTTTGAAATATACATATCTAAAGGTTTTCCGGAACTTGAGTTCTTGCCGCGGGCGTCTTCTCTACTAAAGGAGAGCATTGTAGCTATTGCATTGCGTACACTCTCTGCGTGACGTCTGATTGTATCCTCCACATATTCAGCCGTTTGTAGCCATTTCCTTGGTTTGGCTTTGGTCTGTGAATGTCATGCTGTGGACTGCTTTTGTCACGGAGGCAGGCTCGTGGCACTCTGGAAATCTATGCCTAATGGACTTGTCTATCCTGAATAATAGAAGCGAAAGTTTGAAATGTTTCCATATAAAACTTTACTCATCCAATGTGTAAAAGACACATTTTCCGGTTCCCATTTTTAATTCAGCAACCTCAACGCATACCCATCTTTCGGGCATTACACTTGCGCTAAAAATTGCCATTAACATCTGCAAAGGTAATAACAAACTATTTTTCATGCAAATGAAATTCCCTTTTTCTACCCTTTTTCGTCTTATTTTTTGATATGTGTCAATGTGATTATAAGTTGCGAATAATCAGAAAATTACGTTAATTTACATTAATAATGTGTACCTACACAATCGGAACCAATGAAGAATGAAGAGTGAAGAATGAAGAATGGGAGTTGCACTTTTTCAGTCAAGAATGAATAGTGGAGAGTGAAGGAGTTGGAATAGCTCTGAATCAGTTGGCGAGGCTGATTTGGAATCCGAATAAATGTGCGAAGGAGAATTTATGTATGGATGCTTTCTGGTGGCTTTGATTTGTATGTAATGCGGACGGAAAAACAGAACAAAAGCGTGAAAGTAAACATATCAAAAAACGATATCTAAGCTTTCACGTTGCAATAACATAGATATTAGGCGGTAAAAGCATAGATATTGCGTCCTAATATCTATGCTTTTACCGCCTAATATCTATGCTTTTACAACGTCTTTATTATCAATCAGTTACGACGCAGTTTCGCGGCTGGTGATTGCAATCGGGAAAATCGAACAATTTTCTCCTGCTTTATAAGTCGGGAGAATGTAATTTCGCCCACAATTCCCTTTGCATTATTGTCGTGTGTAATCCACGAATGAGTAACGCTGGGCGTGCTTTTCGTCGATATCATGGTCTTCTCTCCATGCCTCTTTCCATTCGGAGTAGTCTGGGAAGAAGGTGTCAGCCTGTGCAGGAGTGTCGTGGACCTCGGTGAGACAGAGTCGGTCGGCGAGCGGGAGGGCTTGGCGATAGACGGAGGCTCCACCTATTATATATATGTCCTCATCAGGTGTGCAATGACTGAGGGCTTCCACAAGGGATGGATATACGTCGCATCCTGGCAGCTCGCTGGCTGTGCGTGAGAGCACCACGTTGCGGCGGTTTGGCAATGCGCCTTTCGGAAGAGAGTCGAAAGTGTTGCGTCCCATGATGATGGTGTGGCCAGTGGTAAGTGCCTTGAAGCGCTTCAGGTCGTTCGGGAGCCAGTAGATGAGCTTGTTTTCGTGGCCTATGGCGTTGTTTTCGGCTACTGCTGCTATTATGTTTATCATGCTTTTGGATTGTTGTTGCTGATTATATCA
Source organism: uncultured Prevotella sp. (assembly GCA_934256705.1). Lineage (GTDB taxonomy): Bacteria > Bacteroidota > Bacteroidia > Bacteroidales > Bacteroidaceae > Prevotella. Next base: position 5,310 of record CAKQPF010000062.1, on the reverse strand, counting down.
GCCGGTAACGCGGCTGACACGGTGGCTTTTCTTCTTTAATTGAAGAATGAAGAATGAAGAATGGCTGACGCGGTTACGGTTCCTTTGGTTACGGTTGCAGGTTCCTCTGGTTGCTGTGACTTACACGGACACTTCTGCCTTGATGTGTGGCCAAGGGTCATAGTCGGTGAGCTCGAAGTCCTCATATTGGAATGAGAAAAGGTCCTTCACGTCAGGATTTATCTTCATCTTAGGGAGAGGACGTGGCGTACGTGTGAGCTGCAGGCGAGCCTGTTCGATGTGGTTGAGGTACAGGTGAGTGTCGCCAGTGGTGTGGATGAACTCCCCGCATTCCAAGCCCGAAACCTGTGCCATCATCTGAAGCAGGAGGGCATAGGATGCAATATTGAACGGCACTCCGAGGAAAGTGTCAGCGCTGCGCTGGTACAACTGGAGCGACAATTTGCCGTTTGCCACATAGAATTGGAACATGGTGTGGCAAGGCGGCAGAGCCATATAGTCTGTCTGACCTGGATGCCATGCGCATACTATCATGCGTCGGCTGTCAGGATTGTGCTTTATCAGATGGAGCACATCCTTTATCTGGTCCACCACCACGCGGTTCCCGTCCTTGTCAAGCGTCTCAAAGGCACGCCATTGCTTGCCATATACAGGACCGAGCTCGCCGTTTTCGTCCGCCCATTCATTCCATATACGCACGCCATGATCCTGAAGGTACTTCACGTTGGTGTCGCCTTTCAGAAACCAGAGCAATTCATAGATTATGGATTTGAGATGCAGTTTCTTGGTGGTAAGAAGGGGAAAGCCCTCAGAAAGGTCGAAACGCATCTGATGACCGAAGACGCTCTTGGTGCCAGTACCTGTGCGGTCTGTCTTTTCCACGCCTTCGGTAAGAATTCTATTCAGTAAGTCGAGATATTGTTTCATGGTCTATTGCAAGTCATCATCGTCGTCATCGTCATCCTTTCTCTCTACGATAGTGATCGGACGGTTGATAGCCTCATTGAATGAAATGATGGTCTCGGAGCGTGAAAGCCCGAGCGGCTGGAGCTTGTCGTGGATTACATTGAGGAGGTGGTGGTTGTTGTAAGCATACAGTTTGATGAACATGTCATATCCGCCAGTGGTGTAGTGGCACTCCACCACCTCTGGTATCTTGCGCAGTTCCTCCACTACGTCATCGAATTTCTCCGGGTCCTTGAGGTAAAGACCAATGAAAGCACATGTCTCATATCCGATTTTCTCCGGGTCGATGTTAAACTGGCTTCCTTTGAGAATGCCGATATTTGTCAGTTTCTGTATGCGCTGATGAATGGCGGCACCACTCACATTGCATGCTCGCGCTACCTCCAGGAACGGTATTCGCGCGTCCGCAATCACGAGCTCGAGTATCTTTTTGTCTAATGCGTCTAATCTGTGAGCCATTTCTTTTATTGAAGTTATGTTTTGAAATATAATTGAGGAAAAAACGAAAAGGATACTTCTTTTTTCTGTATATTCCTATCAAACTGTATTTCTTTCACGAATTGTCGTTTTTGTATCTTATACGTTGCAAAATTACATTAAATAAAGGAAAACACCAAAAAGTTTTAATATTTTATTTGTAATTTCATTATAATTTGCTACTTTTGTGTCCGAAATCCGTTTCATCAGTAATAAAAATAACCCAAAATCTAAAAAATGAACTACTCAAAAGATTTGATAGACTTCCTGAATGTCTCTCCGGTGAATTTCCATGCCGTGAAGGAAGTGGCTCGCAGGCTCGACAATGCCGGCTATAAGTGTGTTTCCGCAGAGGAAAGACTTGGCGAAGTGAAAGCAGGGGATAAATTCTATGTCACAAAGAATGACTCTTCCATCTACGCATTCCAGATCGGTAAGCAGACTCTTGGCGAGGCTGGTTTCCATATTATCTGTGCGCATTCCGACTCTCCTACATTCCGTATCAAGCCAAATGCGGAGATTACCTGCGAGAGAGGCATGACAAAGCTCAACACAGAGGTCTATGGTGGTCCGATAATGAGCACATGGTTTGACCGTCCACTCAGCATCGCAGGCCGCGTTATCGTAAAGACTGATGACGTGATGCACCCTGAGACACGCCTTCTGAAGGTGGATCGCCCCGTATTGCTCATACCAAACCTCGCCATTCACTTCAATCGTCAGGTCAACGATGGCGTGAAACTGAGCAAGCAGAAGGATGTGCTGCCTATCCTGGGCATCGTCAATGACGAACTGGAGAGAGGCAATATGCTCATGAATCTCATCTGCTCAGAGCTTGGAGTGCAGAAGAGTGACATCCTCGATTTCGACCTTTACCTCTATGATTGCTCTCCGGCTTGCCTCGTAGGCGTGCATGAGGAGTTCATTTCCGCAGGAAGAATCGATGACCTCAGCATGGTTCACGCTGGAATGACAGCCCTTCTGGCTGATACAGAGACTGTTCCTGAGACCACAAAGGTGCTCGCCATCTTTGACAATGAGGAGACCGGATCGCAGACAAAGCAGGGCGCTGGCTCACCGTTCCTCGCTTCTGTCATCCAGAGAATCGTCCTTGCACAGGGCGGAACGACCGAAGATTATTTCCGCAGCATAGAGAAGGCATTCATGATCAGTGCTGACAATGCCCACGCTTGGCATCCGAACTACTCTGAGAAGTATGACCCTACCAACCATCCAGTGCTTGGCGGTGGTCCGGTAATCAAGTTCAATGCCGCTCAGAAGTATGCTTCCGACGCCGTTTCTGCATCAATCTTTGCAGGATTGTGCTGCAAGGCTGGCGTTCCGGTGCAGCGTTTCGTGAACCATAGCGACGTGGCTGGTGGCAGCACTCTCGGTAATATCCTCGCTTCCTCGCTCCCTCTCAAGGGCGTGGATATGGGAAATCCAATCATCGGAATGCACAGCGTGCGCGAGACAGGTGCCGCAATAGACCAGGAATACTGCGTCCGCGCGTTCATCGAGTTCTACAAGAACTAAGTGCTTTGCCTCCTGATAGTTCATCAAGGCATATATAAGTATAGTTGTTTTGTCGTTTTGTAGTTTGCATGAAAGACGGAAATACCATAAGGCTGATGTCAAATCACAAAACGACAAAACAACTATTCATGTGTCATTTACACCAGCACAAATCATAAAAGAAAGAATTTCTGACTCAAATAATCAAGCGGGCAACGCTTGACGAAAATAGGTATTATGCAAAAGATTATTGTATTAGCTATGGCTTCCCTCCTCGCTTTGGGAGTGAACGCTGAGACAAGGAAAGTGTCTTCGCCTGACGGCAGGATGCAGGTAAGCATCATCGCTGAGAATGGCACCCTCAATTATGAGGTGACTTATGACGGTAAAACGATCCTGCAGCCATCTTCTCTCGGACTGAAAACCGACATGGGAGACTACACCCAGAACCTTACAGCGACGAAATGGACTGAGAGCAAGGTCGATGAGACCTACACCATGTCACGCACAAAGGCATCAAAGGTGCACTATCAAGCCAACGTAATGGCGGTGGAGATGAAGGCAGACAAGTGTCCTTACCCTATGACCGTGGTGATGCAGGTGAGCAATAACGACATCGCTTACAAGTATCAGCTCGCCGGTTCCGACAATTCATGGAAGGATGAGCCGCGTCGTGCCACCATTATCTCTGAGGCTTCATCATTCCGTTTCCCCGACCAGACCACCACATTCCTATGCCCTCAGATAGGAGGAAAGCATCAGGGATGGATGAGCACCAAGCCAAGCTATGAGGAAGAGTATAATGTTGACGCTCCGATGACTGACAAGTCAAAGTATGGACTCGGATATACTTTCCCTTGCCTCTTCAAGGTTGGCAACGACGGATGGGCGCTTGTCAGCGAGACAGGCGTGGGAAGCAACTATTGCGGTTCACGTCTCTCCGACTTTGATGCTGCAAAAGGCTATACAGTAGCTTACCCTTCAGCCGACGAAAACCATGGTCTTGGCTCATCCAATCCGGCAATTTCCCTGCCAGGCGAGACACCTTGGCGCACGATAACCGTGGGATCAGACCTCAAACCTATCGTTGAGACCACCATAAGCTATGATGTGGTGAAGCCATTGTATGAACCACGCGAGGAATACAAGCCGGGAAGATACACCTGGAGCTGGCTTATATGGCAGGATAACTCCATCAATTATGACGATCAGGTGAAGTTTGTGGACCTTGCAGCCGAGATGGGATATGAGTATTGCCTTGTGGACAACTATTGGGACACAAGAATCGGACGCGAAGGCATAGAGAAACTGAGCAGATATGCACAGGGCAAGGGCGTGAACCTTATGATGTGGTACAACAGCAACGGCTATGCCAACGATGCTCCGCAAGGTCCCCGCAACTGCATGAAGACCAGCATACAGCGTGAAAAGGAAATGGCTTGGCTGGAGAAAATAGGTGTCAAGGGCATAAAAGTGGACTTCTTTGGAGGTGACAAGCAGGAGACTATGCAGCAATATGAGGATATTCTCTCAGATGCAAACCGTCATGGCATTCAGGTTATCTTCCATGGTTGCACCCTTCCACGCGGTTGGGAGCGCATGTATCCTAACTATGTGTCTTCTGAGGCTGTCCTTGCATCCGAGAATGTGTTCTTCTCTGACCACCACGCAAAGAGGGAAGGCTTTGAGCTTACCATGCACCCATTCTGCCGTAACACCGTGGCAAGCATGGACTGGGGCGGTACTATCATGAACAGATATATCAGTAAGGACAACAAAAGCCGCCATCAGCGTTACACAACTGATATCTTTGAGATTGCAAATGCAATCGTAAGTCAGGCAAGTGTGCAGTGTATTGCCATCCAGCCAAACAATCTTACGGAGCTTCCACAGTTTGAACTCGACCTTCTAAAGGCGATGCCTACCACTTGGGACGAGACAAAGTTTATCGAAGGTTATCCTTCCAGGTATGTCATAATGGCTCGCCGTACTGGTGATGACTGGTATGTCGTAGGTCTTAATGGTACAGACAAGCCGATAACAACTACGCTTTTGCTCCCTGAGTTTGCCGGCAAGGAGGTGTCACTCTATGCAGACAATGCAAAGAAAAAGGCAGGTGAGATCGTCGCTTCCTCATTCCTCAAGAAGGTAAAGGTAGGTAAAGACGGAAAGGTAAAGGTGACAATTCAGCCTTTAGGTGGCTTGATCATCAAGTAAATAAACCACTTTATTGCCCTGATTGCTGGGCAATAAAGTGGCTTTTTCTTTCTGATTAAGTAATGTGTAAATAATAACTTCCGTAGTTTTCTGCGGTTAAGAGCAACATTTGACGAGATAGTTCCATTTGGAGAG
>CAKQPF010000061.1 GCA_934256705.1 uncultured Prevotella sp. | reverse complement strand
AACGGATGTTCTTGCCTTGCGGCAATGATTTCTTGATAATTATCCGTTAGATCCGTTTTATCCGTGGTCAGATTAACCGCTGAGTATTTTTTTTGAACACGGATTGTACGGATTGAACGGATATCTGGTACTGTCTTCCAGACAGTCGATTATATTGCGTTTATAATCCCGAGACTTTGTCCCGGGTTACTCTCGCTCCGCTCGGTACTTGTCTTCCAGACTGGGCTTGCTTATTCGGTAGATTCGTGATTGGATTAACAGCTGAGTGTTTTTTTTGAACACAGATTGTACGGATTGAACGGATGCTATCAAACATCAATGCTCAAGAGCCTTCGGAATCTTTCGACCACGCCTTAAACCTATATAAAATGTTAAGCTGAACACATCAAATCTCACATTAAAAGAAATTTGTGTCAGTTTTTTTTGGTAATGTAATAGTTATGCTTTAACTTTGTGTCGTAAAATTATCATACGAACATTTTATTGTAAAAGTATAGAATATGAGTGAGTATCTGAGAATAGAAAACTTTGGACCTATAGACGAAGTGATTCTTGATGACATAAGGCCTTTAACTGTTTTTATCGGAGAGTCTGGTAGTGGCAAGAGTACAATAATGAAGGTTCTCTCTTTGTTTCGTTGGATGTATAAGAGAGTAAATCTTCGCTCTTATCTGCAACATGCGGGTATAAAGAAAACAAGAATCGGCTTTAAAATAAAAAATTTGATGAAGACTTCAGGTATTGTAGAATATCTGAAGCAAGATTCTGTTATTGTATATAGGAGGGGAGACTATGAGATAAGGATGGTGAACAAGAGCGTGAACATACGCTTTACTATTGCTCCTGAAGACCTGTGCCTTGATAAGTTATGTTTTATCTCGGATAAACGCTCCATGATCTCAGACTTCCTGGACAACAAGATGGAACGTAGAATTGCCAATTATTATCTGCAAGATACAATGGATAATTTTATGGAAGCTTGTGAGTCGATAAAAGTTCTGCCTTTGGATTACTTAGATGTTAAGTTTAAGGTGGAAAAGCCTAAAACTGCTCCTATGAGGTATCGAATACAGAGTGGAGACGAGGATTTCACTATCGATATGAAGAATGCGTCATCGGGAATGCAGACGGTCACACCTCTAAGCATGATAATAGAGTATTTTGCCACGTATTTTGATTCGGAGGTTTCGATGAACGCTTCTCTCTTCAAGTTTATGACAGATACGGACAATCTGAAACAATTCAGATCGGAAATGAATGTCGGAGAGATAAAGAACAGAAACGTGCATGTTTTCATTGAGGAACCTGAACTCAGTCTTTATCCAGAAAGCCAGAAATCGCTGATGGACTTTCTTGTAAATAGATGTTTCCATAAGAACCACGATTACAATATGACTCTGATGATTGCTACACATAGTCCATATATCGTAAATTACTTGAATTTGCTTATAAAACGTAGTGAGGCAGGTGGCGACACGCCTTATAAAATGGCATTTGAGGATGTAAATGCTTATGAGATTTGTGGTGGAACTGCTAACTCATTACGAATAGACGGCGAGCATAGAATCATAAATGCTACAAGCCTTTCTGATCCAATCAGCAGGATATATTCTGAATATAATGCGATCTGATTATGGAAGAACTGATGAAGACGGAGTGGCTGGAGGTCATTAACGCCAAGCGTAATGGTACCTATCCTGAATGGCAAGCGACACCACATGTAGAGACCGAGGATACAACATGGAAAGTCTTTGATATTGTAGATACAAAGGACATGGGGGATCCGATAGTCAGACCACAAAATATGGGACAGGCCACTTATTTCAATGGTGATGAAAATCATTCATACTCCTTGAGATTCATAAAATCGGAGGAATTCATGAATCAGTTCAGAATACAGAATCCTGATACTGGTGTATGGATGGATTGGGCAAGGAATATGAGTCGTCCTGATTATATTGTGTATGATTTGAGCGATGATAGAACGTATTTTATAATACATGAATTATCTTCAGGAAGTATTCAGAACAAAAAGGCTGTTGCTATGAAGCAACTTATGAATATGGTGAAAATGCTGGATGGTGCACCTAAAAGTAAGGCATACTGCCATAGTTTTACCAATAGATTGTGCTACGTGTCAGCAACTGGTTGTGTTACGGCTTCGCCTTGTGATATGGCAAATGGATTTATGGAGGCTTACAACAATCTTCCTGACCCATTGCCATTGTCTAACAAGTCGATTGAAAACAGAGGCTTTAAAGCTTTTCAATCCAATGTCGTAAAACTGTAAGGCTTTCAATTATCCCACACCCGATGAACGGCATGGAGCGCAGTGAGATACTGCGGGGGAACACGAATGACTTGAATGACACGGATGCTCTTGCCTTATGGCAATGATACTTGATAATTATCCGTCAGATCTGTTTCATCCGTGGTTGGATTAACAGCTGAGTGTTTTTTTCGAACACGGATTGTACGGATTGAACGGATATCTGGTACTGTCTTCCAGACAGTCGATTATATTGCGTTTATAATCCCGAGACTTCGTCCCGGGTTACTCTCGCTTCGCTCGGTACTGTCTTCCAGACAGATCTTTGAAATGCGGTAGATTAGTGGTCAGATTAACAGCTAAGTGTTTTTTTTGAACACAGATTGTACGGATTGAACGGATAATATCAAACATCAATGCTCAAGAGCCTTCGGACTCTTTCGACCACGCCTTAATCCTATATAAAATGTTAAGCTGAACACTTGAATGATACTGTAAAGAATAATATTTATCCCCACCCGAGTGGCGGCATGATGCGCAGAGCGATACTGCGGCGGGGAACTTCACTTTGTATTTTTTTGTGATATGCTGTATGGGCAGCATATTGTATTCTTTATATTCAATAGATTTTTTACTATGCAAGACTACGGATTGGTGTCAATCATCACTCCCACTTGGGCATGCGCAGACTTCATTGCTGAGACAATCAGGAGTATTCAGGCGCAGAGCTACCAGAACTGGGAACTGCTTATCCAGGATGATTGCTCCAAGGACAATACTTTGGAGATAGTGAAGCCCTTCATGGAGGCTGACGAACGTATAAAATATGAATGTAATCCCCAGAACTCCGGTGCCGCCATAACCCGCAACAATGCTTTGCGGAGAGCGAAGGGACGATGGATTGCTTTCCTTGATTCTGATGACCTTTGGTTGCCGGAGAAACTGGAACATCAACTGAGGTTCATGGTGGAGAATGGATACCATTTCTCTTATACTGGATACGAGGAAATGGATGAAGACTCAAATATCACAGGCATAAGGATTTCCGGTCCTAAGCATGTGACAAGGACGGGGATGTTCAGTTTCTGTTGGCCAGGATGCTTGACGGTGATGTATGATAGAGAAAAGATTGGTCTGCTGCAGATTGCCGACATCAAGAAGAATAACGACTATGCGATGTGGCTTAAGGTGATACAGAAGGCAGATTGCTATCTGCTTGATGAATGCCTTGCAAAATACAGACGTGGCAGAAAGGGCAGTGTCTCTACTCATGGATATACCACGATGATCCGCTGGCATTACAAACTATGGCATGAGGCTATGGGAATGAACGCTATGGTAAGCCTTTTCTGGACTGCAATGAATCTTGTGTGTGGGGTATATAAGAAAGTGCACTATGTCAAAAAAGAGCGTTGAGGAAACTCTATTTCTGTTGATTTCTTCCGCTCTGGGAATGCGTAATGATGTCATGGTGGCTTCACCTGTAGATTGGGAACGCATTCATGATATTGCTACTTTACAAGGGGTTTCAGCTATCTGTTTTGATGGATTGCAACATTGCAATGCAAAGGATGCCATATCTCCATCTCTTAAAATGCAATGGATAGCTGAGAGTCTTTGGCTGGAGCAGATGTATCACAAGCAATGGAACGCCGCGAAATGTTTGGGAGAACTATATTACAAGAATGGCATCGATACTTATGTGATGAAAGGTTTTTCCCTAAGCAGGTTGTACCCGATTCCTGAGCACAGATTCTGCACAGACATGGATTGTTTCCTAAAATCTGCCGATGCAAAAGGATACACTAAAGGAAACAGAGTGGCAGAAGCGAATGGCATAAATGTGGATTGCAGATATTACAAGCATTCCAAATTATTACTTGAGGGATTGACTGTGGAGAACCATCAGTATCTGCTGCCTATCAAAGGCAGTGGCAAGGCAAAGAAATTTGAGATGGAGCTACGTCGCTGGATTGAAGATGGGACAAACGAAAAGATTGCGGATTCACGTCTGAAAGCTACATCTCCTTTCTTTGACGCTGTATATGTTTTGGCACATGCCCAGGAACATTTCCTGAATGAAGGATTTGTATTGCGGCATATTTGTGATTGGGCTATGGTTATGAATGCAAATGCAGACCGACTCGATTGGGAGAAATGGAAATGCATCTGTAAGGAATATGGTTTGCTGACGTTTGCTTATGCCATGAGTCGTTTGGCTCATAAGGTCTGTGGAGTGTATATTCCTTTTGATTGTCCTGATGATAATGAAGCGGACAGGCTTATACTGGACGATACACTATATAAGAAGACATTCCAAAATACCAAACGCACAGATTTGCAGGTAAGGATAGGACTGGTGGTGAATATGTTTCGCAACAACTGGAAATTCAGATTGTTTTCTGACAGTAATTTCCTTATGTTCTGCGGGAGGCGTGTTTGGGGATATTTATTTGAAAAAGATTTAGATTAACAATATGATATTCAAAAGACTGTTTGACATTGTTGCATCCCTGCTGGGGTTGCTTTTGATATGGTGGATTTTTCCCATTGTGGCTTTTCTGATACATCGGAAGATGCCGGGCGGTCCTGCTTTCTTCTGTCAGAAGAGAGTGGGTAAGGATGGCAAGTTGTTCACTTGCCACAAGTTCCGCTCGATGACAGTGAAGCATAGTGGCTCGTCAGTCTCTGTGGCAGGAGACAGTAGAATTACGCCGTTTGGCGCGAAGCTGCGCCATTACAAGATTGATGAACTGCCTGAACTGTGGGATGTGCTGATCGGCAATATGTCGTTTGTAGGTCCTCGTCCTGATGTGCCTGGCTATGCTGACAAACTGCAAGGTGATGACAGGGACGTGTTGAAACTCAGACCAGGTATTACCGGTCCAGCTACGTTGAAGTATAGACTGGAGGATGAGATGATTTCGGAATATGTGGCAAAGAAACAGGCTGAGGGCGATACACGCCCGATGCAGGAGATTGGCATAGAATATAATGACAAGGTAATCTATCCTGACAAGGTGCGCTTGAATTGCTATTACTACCGTCACTACTCTTTCTGGAAGGACATCGAGATGATATTCGCCACCATCCTTGGATTTAAGGTGAAGTTTGCCGGGGAGGAAGTATGATTGGATGTTGAGTGTTTAATGTTGAGTTGTCGGCTTTGTCGATATGAATTATCAGTTTAAAGCGCAACATTCCTTCTAAATCAAAAGATTATGGTAAAAATACTTGCAAGTGTCGTGGAAAAGACGTAATTTTGCGTTTGAAGATGAACATAAGCAGTTTGTCAAAATATCATATGATAGCCGATAAGATAGAATATATAATCATGCTCATAAAACTGTTTGCACGTCATTTCGGTTTGAGTTATATGCAGGCTTTCCGATATGTTAGTCTGCACGATGGAATAGAGTATGCAGAGAGGCATTATAATATTTTGCATACACTGTCGTTTGAGGAACAAGTAGAAGGACTTGCTGCCTTTTGCCGTAAAAAAGGAGGGTTGCTGACATGAAACTATATCATGGGTCTAATGTAAAGGTTGAGAATATTGACCTTGGTATGTCTCGTCCTGCAAAGGACTTTGGACGTGCTTTCTATCTTTCTGCTGAGATAGAACAAGCTAAAGAGATGGCTCAGTTTAAGGTGGAAACGTTTGGAGGTGATGTGGTGGTTAATGTTTTTGAGTTTGATACGTCAGTTCTTGAAGACTTAAAGGTCTTGCATTTTGATAGATATTCAGAGGAGTGGGCTAAGTTTGTTTTGGCAAATCGCAATTCGTCAGAGACACTTCATGATTATGATGTAGTGTTTGGGCCGATAGCCAATGATAAGATAGGTAGACAAATCTTTAATCTTCAGGCTGGATATATAGATTTCCCAACATTTATCAAACGCATTCAGTATCCAGAGGGTATAACATTTCAATGGGCATTTTGTACTGAACGTGCAGTTAAACATCTTCATAGCTTATGAAAGTAACAAAGAATGATTTTCAATATATGCTTGAGTGTATGGAGCGTGACTTGGCAACTCTTCTCGTAGAAAAGAGAGGGATGACAATTCATCAGGCTCTTAGTATCTTATATGATTCTGACACTTATCGTTTATTGCAGAATCCAAATACAGGTTTGTATTTTCAGTCTCCTCAGTATGTTTACTCATACTTGCAAGAGGAGATTGAGCATGGAAAAATTGGCATTAATCGTTCAGAAGCAGTTGCTGACATTTAACATTGCGCATGGAGCATGGCGCATAATTCAAATTCTCCCCATCCGAGTGGCGGCACAGCGCAGAGCGATACTGCTGTGGGGTGCTTTATGTAAGTGACGGAAAAAAACAAAGTTTTATTTTTATGTTTATTTGCCATCTGCATTTTTATCGGTTTTATTCCTGTAACGCATCGATATTTAATGTGTTATGTGGTTGCAGATAGGGTTTCAGATGGCAGATAAAAACTAAAACATTTTTCGAACTGTACGATTGAAACGGGCTGAATTTCCTCATTGAAAACCGGAATAATCCTGTTTTGAAACACATTAGCAACAACTTTTACTGTTGCAGCCAGAGGATTCTTGCTTATTCTTGCAGATACAAGAATATTAGTGTCAATCACCGCATAGACCATTGTTGCGCTCCTTTCTTAATCGTCTGACTTCGTTTATCTCTGCGTTAATCTCATCTAAAGTCATTTCAGGCTCATTGCTGTTTTCTGCATCAGCACGTAGTTCGTTGAATGCATACAATGCTTTTTCTCTAATGTCATTCTCAGAGTCCGCAGAAATAGTGAAAGGAATTTTTCTGCAACGTATCACCGCCTTAACAAAGATGTTGATAGCCGTGTTTGCGCTCATGCCAAATTGGGCGCAGAGTTCGTCGAATATTGCTTTTTGTTTGTTGTCCAAACGGACTGTCATAGATGTCTGTGCCATATTGTTCTGATAATTTAGTAAAATGGTGATGTTATTATGGTGCAAATTTACTGCATTATGATGTAAATACAAAATAATTTAACAATATTTTTTATGTTGGAAGAAAGAAAAACAATTTACTTGTGCCTTGCCCACATGAGTGAGGCTGGTTTGGAACAGAAATATGTGAAGGAGGCTTTCGATACCAATTGGGTAGTGCCTATGGGACCTAACGTTAATGCCTTCGAAAAAGATCTGGAGGCGTTTGCCAACAGTAAGAGTGATGGTACAGAACCACTTGATCACAAGGTGGTGTGCTTGTCGGCTGGTACTGCGGCTGTCCACTTGGCATTGATTGGCTGTGGTGTGAAGGCTGGTGATGAAGTTTTGGTGCAGAGCTTTACATTCTGTGCTTCGAGTCATCCTATTACATATCTCGGTGCTAAGCCGGTGTTCGTGGGTTCGGAAGGTGAGACATGGAACATGGATCCTGCTCTTCTCGAAAAGGCTATCCTTGACCGCAAGGAGAAGACAGGCAAATATCCGAAGGCTATCGTGCCTGTGGCTCTCTATGGTATGCCTTACCGTATTGACGAGATTATGGCTATTGCCGACAAGTATGGCATTCCTGTGGTGGAGGATGCTGCAGAGGGTATGGGCTCACGCTTTGACGGTCAGGTGCTTGGCACCTTCGGCAAGTATGGCGTGCTGTCATTCAACGGCAACAAGATGATTACCACCTCTGGTGGCGGTGCTCTGATTTGCCGCAATGCAGAGGATGCCAACGAGGTGATGTGGTATGCTACACAGGCTCGCGACGCTTATCCTTACTATCAGCATACAGCTATCGGCTATAATTACCGTATGTCTAATGTGTGCGCCGGTATCGGTCGTGGTCAGATGACTGTGCTCAATGACCACATTGCTCACCACAAGCATGTGCAGTCGCTTTATGAGGAATTGCTGAAGGACGTTCCTGGTGTGCATATCCACAAGCAACCTGCCGACAAACGCTATGATGCCAATTTCTGGCTTTGCGCTGGTACTCTGGATGAGAATGTGAAGATACAGGGTCAGGAGAATGCCTATAAGGAGGTTATCAAGACTGCCGTCGGCGGTGCGGCCGGTGTAATCCATGCTGTTGATTCTGCCGTAACCGATTGCCAGCCTAACGAGAATGTTGAGACTTTGCGTGTGTTCATGCTGGGCAAGAAAATAGAGTGTCGCCCTGTATGGAAGCCTATGCACAAGCAGCCTGTATATGAGGGTGCTCCTGTATATACCAATGGCGTAGAGGAAGACCTCTTCAAGGTGGGCTTCTGCCTGCCTGCCGGTCCGTATGTGACGGATGATGATGTCCGCTACATTGTGGAGAGCATCAAGGAAGCTATCATACGATAGATTGATGAGGGATGAATGGATGCACTCAGTATGCTAATATCTGATTATCGCTCATTAGTATAGATACCATATACATAAACACTGCCCTATCCCTATTCCAGGATAATTCCACATAAAAGGGGAATATCAAAACGGGAATAAGCGAAGGCGGATGTGCAAGATGGAGAGTCTTGGGCATCCGCCTTTAAGCGTATTTATAGAAGAGCTTTCAGTTCCTCAATCATGTGACCAAGCTCTGAATAGGTGTAATTCCTGCCATCAGCATTTTTTTCATCCATTGAGTGCCTGGCGTTACGAATAGCCGTATCAAGATTACCACCTTTTTTCTCAAAGTAAGTGTGTAATCCTTTGCTTTTCTTGAAGAAGTCTATCGTTTTCTCATAGCCACACTGTTTGTTCAATTCAAGCAGAAGTTCCTGTTGGTCATTATACGCACGTGCTGTATAGCGATAATAGTAAAGGAAGAACAATTCGGTGCAACGATGCGTCTCAAAGAAATGAACCTCGCAATAAATACCTTTCTTAGGTTTACTGATAGGTTTGGCATACTTCTTTTTCAAGCGTACATATTGAGAGCGTTCCGGTTCCTTATTCTTTGTGTCCATGTCAATGACGCAAAAAATACGATCGTAGCCGTCTTTAATGCCGTCGTCAATCTTTTCCTCCAACTCTTTCATGCTCGTATGTTTGGGATAATCAGGTTTGATGGTCAGACCTTTGACTACATCACGCAGAGAGTTGAAATAATAAAATTCTGTAGGTCCTTCACCCAATATCAGGACAGAATGTTTCAATTTCCCCATAATCTTACTCGTCTAAGTCTATGAAAATGCTACCTAATTCGGGCTTTGCTCCCAAACGTCCAATACGGTAAGAGTTGTAAAGCGACAGATTCTTGTGCAAGCCGAAAGAGTCACCACGTGAATATTCCGATGAAGCAGTATCATGATTCTTCTCGACAAACCAAACCGTCCCTCTATTCTCATTTATCAAGTCTTGCGACAAGAGTGTCGTTTCCTGACTGGTAATTATCAGTTGCGACTTGTCAGAATTGAAAATAAACACATTCAGATAATAGAATAGCAAATCATAATGTAAATCCTCACCTAATTCATCCAAGTAATATACATGGCTACTGGTTATCATATCGTATAGAGCGTCCAATATGCGAATATACTTCTGAGTGCCTTTTGACTGTAACTCCATCGGTACTTCAAAATCCCCATTGTCGGAATGGTTTAAGAATGAAATGGAATCGTTAGTCGGCTTGAGCAATACATCCTTCATTCGGTCAGGGATATTCTCTTTGAATATGCGCTCACGATATTCCTGTGGAATAACACGATCTTCTATGATGGGGCGATACGCCATGATGTTCAAGTCGGCCTTTTGAAGCATCTGGGTGAAGAACTTACGCTTCTTGCTGTCATCATAGGCAGCTGTAAGAACATCAACTATTCCCTTTTCAATATCCCCATCCACATCGTGATAGTTATTCATGATGTAACTGCATAGCGTTGTGAATGGTTCAATATCCTCCTTCAATGCCGCTTTACGGCAGACAGCTAAAACGCTATGGTTGTTTAGCGTATTCTCACGGATGCTATCCTGTGTTTTTGCAAGTAATCTGAGACTCATGCCAAACTTAATATCCGCCTGAACATTTTTACCCACAAAAGAACGCTCGTAGAACAAAGCCTTGGAGCCATTTGGGTAATAGTTCAACACCTCATTAAGAATACTGTTACCATTGAAAATCACATCATAGTCATATCTCACGTTGCCTACATAGAAAGACACGTGCATTTCAGTCGGTATCTCCTTTGACAATGCAAAAGGAAGGAAACCTTTTATATCTTCTTTAGCATCAGATTTAGGGGATACCAATATGCGAAAAATCTCGTTCAATGCGATAAGCATATTTGATTTTCCCGAAGCATTGGATCCATAAAGTATGCCCAATTTATACAAGAATATACCTTTGGAGATTTCCACCACCAATTCTGAAGCAGGTCCTTTGGCAACGAAGCTAAGTTCCTGCTTGTCTCTTATGGAGAGATAATTCTTTACCCAAAAATCTCTAATCATATTGTTATGCTATTGATTATTACCAGTACAAAGATAATCATTTTTTGCCTTGCCACAAAATATTTTAGCATTTTTCGTAGCTTTACTACAAATATCACGGAAATATTTACAATATCACAGCATAATACGCTAAAAAGCATTCTTATATAACGACACTTCGTTTGATCTATATTATATTGTCATAAGATTAAGAGTATAACATTGAAGACACATCAGATTCATTATCTAAATGATTACCTACTTGTTATTCCACTTCATCATTCATCCAGAATCCTCCAGAATACTTCAGGCAGCGAGATGTTCTCCACATCCACCGCCGCTTCGAACAATGGAGCGATATCCGCTGGCTCGAAGCCGGCTATGCCGCAACCGATTGGGGTGACAAGAAACTGCTTGTCGGGATGTTGACGGGCATAGGCTATGAAGTCATCAACGTAAGGCTTGATGGTCTCCACCCCACCCTGCATGGTCGGGATGGCATACGACTGTCCCTGTATGCCGACTCCATTGCCCATCTCTGCGCCGAAGCGAAGCAAGGCGGCACGGGCGGCTCCGCCTGCATGGATGCCGTAGAGGTTTGATCCGAATACGAATATCTCGTTTGGTTGGAGCGAGTTGACGAACTCTGGTGTTGTTCTTTTCTGCATAGCTGTAAAGTGTTTAGTGAATTCTGCGTCACCGAAGTCCGGCATTGCTCCCATCGGACATGGAGCACATGCTTCGCAATATGGAAGAACACCCTTGTATATGCCCATACCATAGTTTTCGATGACGAATGGCGTGACGACTTCGTCCATCATCCTCTTTATTCTCTGATTGACGGCAGATGGCGTTATCCCCAATTCTGCTGCCACCTGTTTCTGCTTGAAACCTGCATAGAACACCATGTGAGCTATTTCCTGCATCACCCGGTCATGATAATGAGAGGCTATTGCATCTGCCACCTCCAGCATCATGCCTTCTTCCTTGTCGGATGAACGGACATACTCCAGCATCACGTCCGAATCGGTCATGGTGTCAAATTCCTTGTTGTATGCCTTCAGCGCATCGAGCACCACGAAATGGAAGCCACGGATCATCCAAGTAGATAGTTTCACATCCTTCGGCTTGTCGAGCAGAGGCTTGAACTCATGCTTCAGCAGTTGAATGTAATACTCATGGGCAAGACTATAGAAGTCCAACCCTGTCTTATGGCTGAGCTGGTATCTGTTGTTATATATATTGTATGCGCGCCGGCAGTAACCATAGAAATACTCTTTGGTAGCATCGGGATCCTGGCGCTGCAGCATTTGTATTATCGATGCGTCCGTCATAGGCTAAATGATTGTCTTATCGGAGACAAAGGTACTAATAATTTCATCAACAGCAATATTTTTTCAAAAAAATGCACTTCCTGCTTAATTTTTTCTTCAAGGCATCTTCTATAAGGATATAGAGCTCTTGAAAGTAATAACATTCAATTAAAATTTCGGAGGATAAGAATATGACTGAAAAAGAAGTAAAGAAGGAAGTGACAAAACGAGTGATCAATCTCATCATCGTGGATGAATCCGGCTCGATGAGCTTCATCAAGCGTGAGGCTCTTGCGGGTATGAACGAGACCATCAGCACATGCCAGGCGATGCAGAAGAAGCACCAGGAGATGGAGCAGCGCATCACCCTCATCTCATTCGACAGCAACCATTTCAAGGTACACTTTGACAACGTGAATGCAAATGATGCGAAGCAACTGACGAGCAAGCAGTATTCACCATGCGGCGCTACCCCACTCTATGATGCCATCGGCAAGGGAATAGCCAAAGTGAATGCACAGACCGATACTGACGATACCGTTCTCGTGACCATCATCACCGACGGTGAGGAAAACTGCAGCGAGGAATACACCCTGAAGATGGTGAAGACCCTAATAGAGAAACTCAAGAAACAGAACTGGACTTTCACGCTCATCGGCACCGACAACCTCGACGTAGAGGGCATGGCTGGCTCAATGGCTATCGACAATCACCTCGCCTTCACGGAAGACGAGATGTCCACGAAGAGGATGTTTGCCAAGGAACGCCGCAGCCGTGAGCGATTCTACGATTGCTGCGCATGCGCCGATACAATGCCTGCCGGATCTTATTTCGAGGAAGATTAGCTGAATTGCAGTGTCAAATACGGCTTTGGCACTGCATATTTTTCAATCTTTATGGCAAAATCATTGCAAGTCTCGTCAGAAATCATTATCTTCGCATCATAAACATGATTATAAGTGATGATAGAAAAATAAACGCAATAGGACAATTATGGCTTATACATACAAATATCCTCGTCCGGCAGTCACGGCAGACTGCGTGGTGATGACAAGAGAGGCGACACCAAGAGTGCTGCTGATTCAGCGCGGCAATGAGCCATTCAAGGGTTGCTGGGCATTCCCTGGCGGTTTTATGGAGATGGACGAGACGCTCGAACAGTGTGCCGTGCGCGAACTGAAGGAGGAAACGGGCATGGAGGTGACTGAGGATGACATCTTTGCCTTCGGCACCTTTTCCGCCGTTGACCGCGACCCGCGCGGCCGCACCATATCCAAGGCTTTCCTCGTGATGGTGGACGAGCCTGTGGAGGTGATGGGACAAGATGATGCCGCCAAGGCTGAGTGGTTCGCGATAGACGACCTCCCACAACTGGCTTTTGACCACGAAGAGATGTTCGGGCATGCCTATGCCCTCTATCGGATGATGACAAAATAAAGGGCGGTTCTATAAATTACCACCTTTTATATAGAAGTCATTTCGGATATGACAAAGCTAATTTATAGAACCGCTCTAAAAAACAAATAACTATGATTGGAGCAATAATAGGAGATATGGTGGGCTCAATATATGAGTTCGACAACATCAATACAAAGGATTTCCCCTTCTTTCAGGAGGAAATGGAATATACAGACGACAGCATTCTGACCATCGCCACTGCAGACTGGCTCGTTTCGGGAGGCAATGTGGCTGAATACTACGTCAAATGGGGCACTGCCTACTGTTGTCCGATGGGCGGCTATGGCAATATGTTCAAGAAGTGGCTTATCCGTGCCGACCGCATGAACGACTATTCGCCGATAAACTCCTGCGGCAACGGTTCAGCCATGCGTGTCTCGCCCGTGGCATTGGCTTTCGACACAGAAGAGGAAGTCCTTGCAAAAGCAAAGGAGTCTGCCGAATGCACCCACAACCATCCGGGCGGCATAGCAGGAGCACAAGCCACTGCCCTCTGCATCTTCATGGCGAGAAAGGGAAATACAAAAGAGGAAATACGCAAGGCAATAACGGAGAAATTCGGCTATGACCTCACCCACACCATGAAGCACCTTCAGGAGGTCTATTCATGGGACGGAATGCCGGGCGAGGAATGGAATGGTGCCACCTGTAAAGGCTCGGTGCCGCAAGCCATCATTTGCGCCCTCGATGCCACGGACTTTGAAGATGCTATCCGCAACGCCATCAGTATCGGAGGTGATTCCGACACCATAGGATGCATCACTGGAGCCATTGCCGAGCAGCTCTACGGCATACCCGACAATATAGCCAAATGGGCATGGTCAAGGCTCCCCGAAGACTTCCACGATGTACAGGCTTCATTTCTTACGATGTGCGAGCATCCTGACATCAGGGAACAGCATCTCTTTAGGGAACAGCATCTCTTTAGGGAATAGAGAATAGGGAATAAGTAATAGGAGATTACACTTGCAGCTCATGGTTTCTCGATATGGGAAAAATCTCAAGCAGACGGAGTGTAATCTCATATTACCTTTTCCCTATCTCCTATTACCTGTAAAACTGGAAGACAGTACCAATACATCCGTTCAATCCGTACAATCCGTGGTCAATTAAAACCTCCGAGGTCGTGTTTTTTTCGAACACGGATCTAACGGATAGACTTTACTAAAATCATTGCCGCAAGGCAAGAACATTCGTGCATTCGAGCGTAATTCGTGTTCAGAAAAAAAATCATCATCATCTATTCATTATTAAAATAATTCCGATTACCTACTTCTGAATATTTTTTGTATCTTTGCAGACGAAACACGCACCGATACCGGATTAGAGCATCACTAATCCCTATGGAGACCGCGCACGGCAGTAGTGCGCATCACGCTTACCGCCCCCCTACCGGCTAACGCAAGCAGTATGACAACGAGGGCGTGGAAATGAAATATGGCAGGATGGAATAATATAAAAAAAATCATACATCATGAAAGAAATACTTGACTTCCTCCGCGATCTGGAGAACAACAACAACCGGGAATGGTTCAACTCAAACAAAGACAGATACCTGCATGTGCTACAGGAATGGAACGCATTCTGCGAAAGCCTCATTGCAGAAATCGCACGCTTCGATGATGACATCGCCCCGCTGACCGTCAAGGACTGCACTTACCGCATCTACCGCGACACGAGATTCTCCAAGGACAAGTCGCCATACAAGACACATTTCGGAGTCTTCATGGCAAAAGGGGGCAAGAAGTCGATGCATGCAGGATATTATTTCCATGTCGGAACCGGCAAGGTCCAGGAATATCCGCAAGCCCACATGCTGGCTTCCGGCAACTATTGCTACGACAGCAAGGCTGTCAGGATATTGCGCGAAGACATCAGTGACGAATGGCAGACATTCTCCACAGCCGTCCTGGGGAAGGCCGACAGCCGCTTTGTCCCCGACATGGAGGGAGCACTGAAGCGTGTGCCAAGGGAATTCGACCCCGACGCACCCTATGCCGACTGGATGCGGATGAAAGCCTATTGCCTGACTGCACAAGCGGACGACGCTTTCCTGATGGAGGACAATCTTGCCAAGCGTGTGGCTGAACTGCTCAAGACCACCAAACCTTTTGTAGATTACATAAACCGTGCCGTGGACTACGTGAAGGAAGAGATGGAATGAGCATGACCAGACATGAGAACCGCATTATCCCGAACAAATGATGGACAGAGAGAAACTACAGGTCAACATCCAATGCGTCAACACGCCCTGCGGAGAAATCATCCTTGCAGCGGCGGGTGACGAACTGTGTCTCTGCATCTGGAGCGAAATGCCATGTGGCGAGCGCTGCAAGCGTAGGCTGGCGGAATACCTGAATGCCGAGGGCATCATGAAGTCGTCCCCTGTCCTGGAGCGGACAAAGAGGCAACTGGAGGAATATTTTGCAGGAACCCGCCAGACATTCAGCGTTCCGCTGCTCCCTATAGGCACCGACTTCCAGAAGCGGGTGTGGCAAGCATTGCAGGAAATACCCTATGGAGAGACAAGGACCTACAAGGACATTGCACGATACATTGACGCGCCCCAGTCCGTCAGGGCTGTGGGACAAGCCATCGGGGCGAACGGCATCGGGATCCTCATCCCTTGCCATCGCATCGTAGGCAGCGACCGTTCCCTCACAGGCTTTGCCGGAGGAATGGAGGCAAAGAAATTCCTGCTTGACATGGAGGCACGCACAGCAATCGCAAAGGCAGACCGTCTGATCAAGCACAGATGATGTCAGCAATACTGCTGACATCATGAAACATAGTTCATACCTAAATGGAAACCGGCCATTAGAGCGAATGGGATAATCCACGCTCCAATGGCCGGTTTGTTGTCTGGTTGTCTGGTTGTCTGGTTGTCTGGTTGTTTGTAATAACCTGCTGCAATATAGTCAATCAACTAAACAACTAAACAACTAAACAACTAAACAACAAGACAACAATCCGCTTAGAAAGCGAACTGCTCAAGTTTCAATCCGTTCTTGGTGAGCGTTTCAATCTTTGGAACCAGAGAGGTGAAATGCTCTGTAGCCATGTGGGCTTTCAGCACTTCCTCGTTTTCCCAGGTCTCACAGATCATCATCACTTCATCGCAGGTACCGCTGACGAAAAAGTCGTATGCCACGTTTCCGTTGTCCTTCAGCGACTTCTCCACCAGTTCCTTGCACAAGGCATTGATTTCCTCTGCCTTGACGTTCTCCTTTTTCTCGAAAAACACGTTTAATCTAATCATGATACTTATTGTTTATATTATAGTTGAACATCTCGTGCAAAGGTAATGTAATTTGCTTGAAAAACTATAGTCTCTTAACATTTTTAACCTTGCAATCGTAATATTTCATCATATTGTAACAGGAATATGGAATATCTTTAGTAAATTTGCATTCAAATTATTCATAGCCACCGAACAATGGATAGGCAAAAAAACTAAAGGCATTATGTGTGATACAATTACAAATATCAAAGCATTGGACTCCTTTATGCAAACGGAGGTATATAGTTCGCTGGATAAAACAACGAAGACGGCAATTGAAAGCAAAAAGACTGAACAGTGTGGGAATTACTTCCTGCATATAGCAGCAAACCTGCATCGCAACAAGTATAAGGGATGTTATGCTCCACATAAAGCCGTAATGATTATTGCCATCATTGACCTTATAGAATCGGGACATTTCACTACAAACGCCATACTGCTGGATAAAGAATTGAAAAATAGATTCAAGGAGGTTTGGCATCAGACGGTTCCTAAGGGAAGTCCGTTCAAATGCGATTATCGTAATCCTTTCACCTATATGAACAGCGAACCATTCTGGAATCTGTCTGCTAATAAAGATATGGCATATATTACTTGGGAATCGTACCATGCTTTCTCTCATAAGGATTCCAACTCAGCGATAAAGTCTTTTCTGATTCGTTCTATCATCGACGATACAATTAGCAGAGAATATAGCAACAATTTTCCGAACATAAACATGATGGTAGCAGAGAATTTAATCAGCATCATTCCCTTGTTGGGTTTCCTCGTTGCTGTATAAGCGGTTTCTATACAGACCACTGATTCGCCAACAATATCAAGACCGCTCTTCCATCAAGGGGAGCATAATGCAAATACAAATATATATATCAGATATGGACATAACGATTCGCACAGCCATGCCAGACGATGCAGAGCAGCTGCTGGCAATATACGCTCCTTACGTGGAGCAGACCGCCATCACATTTGAATATGACGTCCCGTCGGTAGAGGAATTCCGTCACAGGATAGAGACCATTCAGAAGAAGTTCCCTTATCTCGTGGCTGAGCATGATGGACGGATCGTGGGTTACACCTACGCCAACACATTCCGGGTAAGACCGGCTTACCACCATTGCGTGGAGATGAGCATCTACATTGCAAAAGACGCACATCAGCAAGGCATCGGCAAAAAACTCTATGAGGAACTGGAGAGCAGACTGAAGCACCTGGGCTTTATAAATCTCAATGCCAGCATCACCTGGATAGAAGAGGAAAACAATCATCTGACCCATCAGAGCATTTCTTTCCATGAGAAGATGGGCTACACGAAGGTGGCACACTTCCACCGTTGTGGATATAAGTTTGGTGAGTGGTATGACATGGTGTGGATGGAAAAGCTCCTTGATGTCAAGTACTTTAAGCCTCGTTGTTCAGCTCCAGCTGGCGGTTAAACTGCTTTTCAGTCCGAACCCGCTTCTGCAAGGCTGAAGCGCTCAATTTCAAACCGTGACAAGTTGTCACGGTTTCATTTCCTTCTGCTTTAAGACGTAACTAAAGTTTTCTCCAATATGCCGTAGCATCCACACTATCCTCATTTTGAGGACGTGTGGACGTTATAGGTAATTTCTTGAGCTACATTCTGTCCATTATTTACATCACTTCATTGATACTTTGATGGTATTCATGCCGATTTTAGCAATAACCATCTTTTCAGATACGGCGCATGATGCAACACCACCAACGGCAGGAGATGAACCTAAAAGTTTGCCATCAGCCGCATAGAACTTTACCACCTCGCCATTATCAAGACCAGAAATGCTGACGATGCCATCATGAGCCGTAGCCATGATGCCACGAGTTTTAGCCAAGTTGATATTGGTGGTTTCCTGATTGGCATTGATCCAATAAAGAGTAGCCTCTGCCTTTTCTGATGCGGTATAGCCATCAGCTGTGGCATAAACAGATATGTTATAAGCAGCCGTGAGCGATACCTTGCCATCTTCGCTAAGAGCATCTGTAGCCATATCCTTATCGCTGATAGAATAATGATATTTTGCTCCGGCAGTTTCGCAAGCGAACTTCAACTCTCCTGCTTCGTAAGAGACGGATGGAGTAGCGCATTGAGTAACTGGCTTATCGTCATCGCCTGATCCATTATAGTCCCATGCATAGATGTATTTATAACCTCGTCGTCCGAAAACATTTTTATAAGCCTGAAGGTATTCTGTTGGGACTTTGATAATACAGGTAGTCGGTATTTCAGGTCTTGAATAATAACCGAGTTTAGGAACTTTGCCTTTAAAATAAACAGTTTCCAGATTTCTACAAACGTAGAAACTATCATAAGCCAATATTTTATAAAACAACTATATCTGATTCAGATTCCAGATTGCAAATATAATAATAAAACTTGACATTCAGCTATAAAAACCCCAAAATATAGAAATCCATTACGTTATTTTCTTTTTTTGTACAATAATGTTGGCTGGTTGTCTTGTTGTTTAGTTGTTTGGTTGTTTAGTTGTTTGTAGTAACCTCCAGCAATATTGTCATCCAACAAAACAACAAGATAACAAAACGACTAAACAACAAGACAAACCAAACAACAAGACAACTAAAACAACAAGCTCTGTCTGGAAGACAGTACCGAGCGAAGCGAGAGTAACCCGGAACAAAGTCTCGGTATTTGTAAACTAAAACAAAACGACTGTCTGGAAGACAGTACCTTTCCCGCTCTAAAGTAAAATCAGTTAAAGTCAAAAAATATTGTTGATGCTCAGCAAAAGCATAGCTTTTACATCCTAATAACATAGCTTTTACCTCCTAATAACATAGCTTTTACATCCTAATAACATAGCTTTTACATCCTAATAACATAGCTTTTACATCCTAATAGCATAGCTTTTACATCCTAATAACATAGCTTTTATAACACTCCTCCCCGACCCCTCCGAATGGAAGCCATCTCTTATTTGCCCTGAAGGAATAATGGTTAGGAACTGCATAGAGAAGTGTATTGGAGCAGAAAATAGCCACTATTTAACATCTCTTCACAACTTTTCGACTATAATTCTCAAAAAATAAATTTATGCGAAAGAAGTTCCACCCTTCCACCTCAATGGTGTTATACATTTAATAATCAACACGTTAGATAGGGTGGAATTACGGGTGGAATATGGGTGGAACTTCTCGTAATTCCACCTATATTCCACCCATAATTCCACCATAGATAAAGCCCTGATAATCAAAGCAATAACAGTCTCAAGGTGGAAGGGTGGAATATCAAACAAGAAAAAATATGGCTCTTCTCAAATTTTAGTACAAAGGCTCATAATTGAGTGCAAGAAGTGTATTTTTTAAGAAAGT